>CAMVJI010000005.1 GCA_947167765.1 uncultured Butyrivibrio sp.
AATAGTAACAAACTTGAATCCTAAATCTGTAAATCTTTTATAGACTGATTCTCTTATGTCTTCCTCAACCAGTTTCGGAATGTCATTTGCCGGGACTTCAATCCTTGCTATATTGCCATGAAGCCTCACCCTTTCTTCCAAGAAACCGTGTTCTATAAGAAACTGTTCAGCTTGATCGATCATATAAAGCTTCTCTTCTGTTATCTCTTCTCCATATACGAATCTTGATGCAAGACATGCATATGCTGGTTTGCTCCAGGTAGGAAGCCCCATTGCTTTCGAGATTATCCTTATTTCATTTTTTCTAAGGCTGGCCTCACGAAGCGGGCTTTTTACAGAAAGCTCAGCTGCTGCCTTAAGCCCCGGCCTGTAATCTCCCATGTCATCCAAGTTAGAACCCTCTGCCATAAATGATATCCCGTTTTCATCCGCAATTCTTTTCACTTCTGTGAAAATACCATGTTTACAAAAATAACATCGGTCTGGTCCGTTATGCCTATAACCGTCTTCACTAAGGGGGTTAACTCTGCAAATAATATGTTTTATTCCACGCTCCTCACAAAACTTAGTAGCTTCTTTCACTTCGCGTTCGGGCACAGAAGCATCTGTTCCTGTCACTGCGATCACGTTGTCTCCAAGTACCTCTTTAGCTACAGCCAATAAAAGTGAAGAATCTACCCCTCCGGAGAAACCAACTGCAAGTGATCCAAGGCTCTCTATGTATGTTTCTAATTTTTTCAGCTTATTTAAAAGCTCTTCATTTAAATCGTCTTTGTTTATTTTCATTCTTATCTCCAATTTACGTTCTATATACACAAACCAAGCAGTCATAATCCTATATGAGAATTATGACTGCCCAGCTTCCCTCATTCATCTAATTATTTTCAAGCCGCAGATGCTTCTTTGGATTCAAGCGCTTTTTCTGCAACCTTTCCTGTTGAAATAAATGATAATGGAGTTTTATCATCTTGGCTAATATGTGATGGTTATTGCCTGCGATAACCTCAGACTATAACCCAAACCTTATACAGATTTAGGTTGCTTATTTCTATAAAAAATAAAAAGGACTGCTCGCTTTGAGTAATCCTTTCTGAACCAAACATTTATTTTGAAATCTGCGTTTCAAATACTTCTCCTATATCACCATCAATGCATATACTTCTATCTGCAATTTCCTCTGGGCAGAATGATTCACCATAATTTAAGCAGGCATATACCGCTTTCTCATTTGCCAGCGTCATCTGCCAGAACGGATACTTTATTATTACGGGCGTATTAGCTCCTACTCCCAATTCAAGATAAAGAACATGGAGATTCTCATGTCTGCGAATAAAATCAGAATATGCCGCAGATGCCCTATGCCATCCTTCATCTTCGACAAAAGAATCATCCGCTCTCAAATTCATAGTCATATCAGAGCCGTCATCAGGACACTTTGGAATCATCTCAGAAGGAATTTCCATCAGTAGCTTACCATCAATCGGTACCTGAAATACTCCCTGATCATCTCTTACAAAACCTTGTGCTTCCATAGCTTTCATTACCCACTCTTCATTATCAAAGGTTTTCTGAATAGCAGGATTCACGCTCTGAAACAAACCATAATCACCCTGAGTATAGAACAGTCTTTTCTTGTCAAAACCTGCTCTTTGAAACTGGTGATCTACATTTGTTGTGATAACAAAATAATCCTTATCGGAAACTATCTTAAGAAGATCCCTATACACTGGCTTTGGAGCATCAATATATCTGTTAAAATAAATATGTCTTGCCCACCAGGCCCAGCGGATTTCTTCACTCGGAAACGGGTAGAAACCACCTGAATACAAATCTCTTATTCCAAATCTTTTGGCAAAGTCATAGAAGTATTTTTCAAAACGCTTGCCGCTATATGTTAAGCCAGCAGATGTTGATAGTCCCGCTCCTGCTCCAATGACAATTGCGTCTGCTTCCTTGATTTCTTGCAAAAGCCTTTTTATTTGCTCTTCTTTGCTTCCTTTACCATAGGACATGCTTTTAGTAAAGTATCTCACGGCATTCATTCCTTTCTCTATAGTTTCCTGATAACCGTTAGGCATATCATTGTATAAGTTTTTCGTAAATGGTCTTATCTTCATCTTTGAAAACATTGAATATCACTCTTTCTACCTTACCAGGATTTTCACGAAGCCATTCTGACACAGTCTTAACGGCAATCTCAGCTGCTTTTTTGTTAGGAAAATGAAATACTCCTGTTGAAATACAGCAAAAAGCAACGCTCTTCAGGCTATTTTCAGCACACATATCCAAAGTGTTTCTATAGCAGTTCTCCAAATCCATTTCCAATTCAGGAGTAAGTTTGTACTGGACAATTGGTCCTACTATATGAACTACTTTCTTTGCCGGAAGATTATACGCTTCAGTGAGCATTGGAACGGCGGTCGGCTGCTCATAATCTCTTCCATATCTGATTCGAAGTTCATTCATCTGCCTGTTGCACTCAGCTCTTAATTGTACTCCTGCAAAAGTATGGATACAGTTATCTATACAGGTGTGCATCGGAACAAAACAGCCAAGCATCTGCGAATTTGCAGCATTCACAATAGCATCCACCGAAAGTCTCGTAATATCACCCTGCCAGATGGATAGTCCGTCCCTGATAACCGGGATGTCTGACAGATTTACCACACCCTTTTCAGCCGCTCTTTCAGTCAGATATTCATCCTGTACTTTCATGACCTCAGAAGATAATTCTTTTGGCATACGAATATTCATAAGTGACCTTAAGATTCGTCTTTTATCTTCCGTACTATTTGGAGTCTTTAAATCCTTATATTCAGCAGAATCTGCCTTAAACTCTTCTACGAGATAATCAAGGCGTTCTTCCTGTGTTGTATTCTTTGACATATTCCACATCCTTCTAAATCTTTCGACTTATAGCCACCGTTTTTATATCAAAACACGCTTATTTTAAATACAGAAGCAGCTACAGATTTCTCCAAGCTGCTGTAATGAGTTACATCAAATTCTTGATCCGTTACTGCTGGAACAACCATTCCATAACTGCTATACAGTTATAGGCGTAATCAAATGAAGCCATATGGTATGTAGCTCCGCCTCCGGCGCCTCCACCATTTCCGCCCATCATTCCTTCAGGCTTTTCGCCGGTCATTTCCATTGCGGGCTTATCTTCGCTTACATCTGAAGAAGCATCTGTTGCAGACTCAGAACTTGAAAGATTTCCTTCTTCAGAAGGACTCATCTGTCCGCCGTTTTCTCTTTCTCCAAAGCTGCCATCTCCACCGCCCATAGGTGAATTCCCTGTTTCTGCATCAATCGTTCCTGTTTTCCAGGATATGAATTCACACACATCATTAGTCTGGCTGCTGACCATCATGGGCAAGCCATTTGCATTCTGTAAGTTCCATATCCGTGAATGTTGCCTTAAATGATGAGTTTTCAGCACTGCAAGCATATATGCCAAAGGCAATTTCATTTTTTACATTAAACATATGGCAGATGCGCATCTGCTTAAATGTAACCCCATCAAAAGAATTTTCTATGCAGAAATCATCCTCACGTCTGCTGAATCGGAACCACACAGATTTTATTTTTGCATCAATATCAGTTGAAGACCAGTCAGAATAACCATTGTTGGTCACTACGCTGCCAAGTCTCTGAATTTCCTCATTTTCATATTCCATGGAAGCCTTGATCCAATTATCACTGTCAAGATACATGATAATCCCACTCTGGTCATAACGAACCTTGGTATCAAAGTCTGTCCTCACTACAAATGAAAAGAACTGTTCCTCTGACTTCATCTGCAAAATAGGTGCATTATCATTCCTAAAATGATAATATGTTCTCTGCCAAAGATCAGTAAAAGGCTCAGTTGTGATTGTTACTTTATCCTCAGTAATATTGCATACGTTCGGTTTTCTTATCCATTCCATTGTTCTTGCGTCAATTTTCATTTCTTCTGTTCTCCCTTACATATACTATGAAAACTTCACACAGCTGCATGTTAAAAAAAACTCCGTATCTCCTGCATCCTGCTCATCTGATCCACCGAGAACGGACATCTGCTGTTGCAATGACCGCAGCTGACACAATCAGAAGCATTCTTTTCAAGTGTCAGATAATGCTCTCTTGCCATGTCGTCTCCGATCCGGGCAAGATCATAGAACTTATTCACCGCTCCTATATCTATTCCTGCGGGACAAGGCTCACAATGATTGCAATATACACATTTACCGCTTGCTTCCGGCGGAGCAAAAGATCCAATAATACTATAGTCAAGCTCTTCTTCAGACTTCTCATAGTATTCCAAAAGAGCATCTATCTCTGCTACGCTCTGCGCTCCGGGCAATACAGTAAGGATCCCCGGCTTATCAAGCGCATATTTTATGCACTGATACTGTGTAAGTGCCTTTCCGAAGGGAGATGTCTTATCACTTAAAAGCTGACCTCCGGAGAATGGCTTCATAACTGATATACCAACACCCAGCTTTTCACATCTCTTATATACATCCGCTCTCTCGTCCACTCCGCCATATGCATAATCACCGTGATTATAATCGTATGCCGGATTGACCGAAAACATCAGCATATCAATAAGGTCTGTATCCAATATTTCCTGTATTACAGAAGGCGTATGGGATGATGCTCCAATGTGCTTCACCACACCCTGGTCTCTCATATCCAAGAGATACTGAAGGATGCCGTTCTTCTGTTCTCTCTGTATTTCATCCGACACCTCTTATCTGTTCCCTATTCGAGAGTAATTTCCACATCACCATTTCCCAGCAAATCGGTTAATTCCTCTTGTGTCATGTCGATATGGCCAAGCCTCGTATATGCCCAGGTGTTTGATCCATAAAAGACTACAATCTGATTCCCGGAATACAGGACGATATCTCCATATCCGGTCGTGATCTGTTCATCATTTCTCGGCAGGCTTTCACCAAGGGATCCAACCTGCTCAAATCCACCGTACATAGACATCTTCACAGTCAGCGGACACAGTTCCTTCAATGCTTCTACCGACTCATTTTCTTCCCATTCAACCGGGTATTCTTCACCATCAATCATTAAGATCATACCTTCACCTGCTTCTTCATTTATATCTTTTACAGACAGCTGCTCAATCTGTACATTAAGCTCATCATCCACTGTCACTCTGTATTTGTGATCAAGATTATCAGCTATAGGTGACCTTTCCTCTACAACCACCGTCGTCTCACCCGGTTTTATTCCGGTAAAAGTTATGATCTTATCAAAACCGGAGCCGTCCATTTCCCCTTGATCAGAGCTATGATATTTCACCTCGGTTTCGTATGAAACAATGCCTTCGTCAGCGATCAATACATTAAAATCGGGACCGCCTCCATCAAAAGACTCAAAGCTAAGTTTTGCTTTCTCACCACCGGCATTATCACTTGCCTCTTCCGTAACGATTTCTCCGGTCCAGTCCTCTATTCCACCGAACTCATAGACATTCACATATCCCATATCTGCCAGCTTTTGAGATGCTTCCTTACTTCTCCTGCCGGTACGGCAATAAACCAGTATGATCTGATTTTTGTCCGGCAACTCTTCCGGCGGAGTATCGGTAATACTCTCATTCGGAATCAGGATTGCTCCCGGAATGTGTCCCTGTGCATATTCATCAGCCCTCCGGACATCTACGATAACGTGACCGTCATCATCCTGCATCATAAGCTTGGCCTCGTCCTGTGATATCTGAGCATAGGTAAGTTCTCTCACCATACCGTCGCCATCCATTACCTGCCCGGTTTTTCCGCATCCAAACAATGAAATCATCAGACACACTCCCAACAATATTGATAATCTTAAGCTAATTCGTCTGCTTAAATGCTTCGTACTCATACTCTGCTTCCTTCATCTCCGATGCCGTAAAAGCACACAGCTTTACGTCTATGCCATAAAGCTCTTACACCAACAACGATATGAAACCATTTTCCTTTAATCAATGACCATGTGGAACTTTATCAAGCAAACCTTTTTCATAAGATAGATCTGCATGAAACAGTCCGATAAATATTAAGAGCAGAATGACTGCGCTCCCCCAGATTGATCTGTACTGAAAGTATCTGCACGCAACAGTAGAAATAACAGCACCACCCATAAAAAACAAGATGAGTCTGCCATGCGTTTTCACTCTCTCAGCGTATTTACTCTCATGGTGCCGCACATACTTTGCCAGAAAGTGCCCCACCTGCCTGATATGATTTGTGACAAATGTTGTCGCAGCCGGTACTCCCTGTACCTGTCTAAAAGTGTTAAACTGCATAGAGCAGATAAAGTTCAAAGCCACCTGACATATCTGATCAGGAGCGTCCTCTGGTAGCAATCCAAGAAGTATCACCACAATGATTTCTATTGCAATGAGGACAGTATCCCATCTGAGAAAATGATACTTCTTTACGCTTTTCCCAAGATACTCAGAAACAAATGCTCCTAGAAAATATGCTCCAATCGGCAGCAATAAATATGCTGCAGTTCTAAGATCTGCTTTCCCAAGTGCAATGGCGAAAAGGACAACATTAGCCGTCTGGGCATTACAGAATACTCCACCCCTTTGGATAAATGTATATGCCCCAAACCATCCTGCAGAAGCTATAAGAAGGTCATACACCCATCTTTTTTCACACTCAAGAAACTCTTCTTTGTCTGTGTTCTCCATTTTTCTCTTTCCCTTATATTACATTTATCTTACATTCATGTCTCATAATTTCTTGGTATCGCCCTTTCTTAGAAGTCTTTCCTAACAGATTTTAATTATTGGGTTTCCAAACAAAAAGTCCTTCACCAGAAGCAATCTGCTTGATCAACTCCAGCAGTTGTGTGTCCGGATTAAAAACAGTTAGATGAGTGTCATCAGGCTCGGAAAGAATCATACTTTCACCAACCATAATATAGAGATACCTTTTTTGCATTTCCTCGGCAATGTGCTCCGGTGACGGATTGATCACACTTTCATCAGATATCAATATATCAGCGTAGCAATTCAACTTCAGAACCAGGTTAATATGTTTTTGTTTTATCTCATCTATCCGGTTGCCTTGCAGGAAGTATTCTTCGATAGCAAAGTATTGTCCAGAACTGTCTTTAGGCACTTGCGATGGTAATATATCAACAATCCAGTATGAACATTGAAGCAGCTCCTCTACCGTTTTTTTCATTTAATCCCCCTCCACAGATGCAGGTTGAAATCACCACTGTTCCTTTGATTCCTTCTGAGTGCCCTGATTATCTGAAATGGCATACCTATTATAGTTATACACAAGAGGCATCCCCCAAAAACAAAAGGAATGCTACTACTATTATATCAGTAACATTCCTCATTGGTTCGTATTATATGCGGCCTCTGAACTTTCTTACTTTGCAACTCTTCCTTCAGTTTTGCCAAAATTAGTATAATGCTCAAGGAGTTTATCTCCATTTGCACCTATAGCAGTCTGAAGATCAGCATTGTTCATATAATATGCATAGGCATTGAACTCTGTTGTATTGCCCTTGTATGTCTTAAGGGCTTCTATCTCAGGAGAAAGAGCTGCCGCTGAGTTAGTTGTTACCGAAGCTTTGGCCGTAGTTGTTGCAGCTGTAGTACTTGTTGAAGTTGAAGCATCAAGTGATGCAGGATGGCACTTTGAGCATGCTCTAAATCCTTTATCCACAGCATCCTGTAATGTAGTTGCTATTTTACTTCTTCTAAGGCTGGCACACCCATCAGCATGGTAGCATTCCCCTGTTTTAGTAATGTAAACAGTTGTATCTCCACTAGCTGCTAAAGAAACAGTTTTATCAATGAACAATCCAGAAAAAAGCATTGCTACCACTGACAAAACCACAAATCCCTTCTTAATTAACACCTTCATAACGCACCCTCACTTTCATCTTGTTTTATAGCAAAAGAAAAAGCACCGCCACCAGCGATGCAATCTCATATGTTCTGCAACTGGCTGACTTTAGAAAGTCCCTATAGCTTTGTGTCGCCGGATCACTCCGGTTTTACCCTCTATGTATTCTTATCCGCAAGAACAATTATATCTGTTCGCGGTGTTGATAGAAACAAATATCTTATAAAAAAAGTATTAAAAAAGAATAAGTGATTTCATTCTTCTCTCCCATAGGACATCCTTAGGGCACATTGTTTTATTCCGTTCTTATCTTTACTCTTTTTCCTGAGAATAAACATTATTCGGAAGGATGTCAATTTGCATTTGATATCCTTCCGAATATATTTCCGAACAAAGCCATCTTTATTTGGTTGATCTATAATCTCACACGATAAGCGCCCAAATCGGAAGAATATCAGCTTTTCAATCGGAACAATGTGAGGTTATACAAGAACCTTCATCTGTTTCAGAAGCCTCTCTCTTTTAGGCAAAAGAATAACTGCCTTGCATCCTTTGCTGATTGCCCTGTTATGTTCATGTGAAATTTGCACAGCCAAATTTCCATTTCTAAATGCAGTGCATTCCTCCTTTCATTACAGGGCGTGTTTTTTCGCGAGGTGAAAAGAAGTACTATTTTGCTGTTAACAGCTCACAAATTCATCATTGGAGCTCTATAATAATTGTATGAAACTCCTATTGAGTCATTCCCACAACCTGTAAAGAATACTGTTGCCCCAACAAAACACAATAACCAACTGATCTTTTTTCTCATAATAAATCTATTCCTCTTATCAATCGCATTCCTGCGCTAATCCATCGCACAACTTGTTTATAATATTCAAAAGCTCATATACTTCAGATTTGTTGAGCACTATGTGCTGACCTACGCTGTAATTATTATCCCCTGATTTTTGAATATACTTATCATCCACAATGCCTGCATTATGCTCTAAGATATGACGTTTTTGGAATAACAGATTCATTCTATCAATCTCGTACTGTGATAGCCACGCTGAGTATTCCTTTCCACATGCATCTTTAAAAAGGTCGCTGCCCTTTTGCACCATCTGAAAATCATTCACTCTTACTTTCTTGTTTGTAATTTGTGAATAAAGCAATTCTGCATATTTCTGAAAGGCCGAGACAACATTTTCAAGACTGTCTTCCAGCATCTTTCTCGTCATATCTCTTGCGGTATCCTTCCCAACCTTTTCTTCAAGAAGCGCCTCTATATCATCTAATGAATCAACCATCTTTTCGATAGAAACTAAGCTTTCCACAAGTGCTGATTTCACATTATTATGACCACAGCATGGACAAAAATAGGCAGTCCCAATAACGCTATACCCTGTATCACACTCTGGGCAAACAATCTCTGTTTCCCATTCTTCCATTTGCCCAATAGGATTATTCACAAACGAAATACGCTTTCCAGGTTTATATTTTATTTTGATGAATTTATTCCTAGTACTACGTTCTAATTTCTTAAAACTTTTATCTAACTCTGCCTGAATCTTGTTCATTGCATAGCTGGTGGCTATTTCGCGCATGGAATCAAGTTGTTCTTGCGTCCACCATTTATCTGCATCAGCAACAAATCCACACATTGGGCAATGAACTTCGTCAGATACCTTCTCTTTCCAGTCATTTAGTTTTATCTTAAATTGGTATAAGCATTCTTCATTAGGACACTCCCTATCAAAATACCCTTTTTCATCAGAACGAATCATAACTTCAATACTATCCATTTTCCCTCCAACAATATGTCACGCTGTACTATTTCACTAGATTCCCCACTCAGTAACTGATTTTGTACTCATGATCCCTTAATACTCCGTTATCTTCAAGCTTCATGTCTAGCCAATGCACTGGAATCGGTAATATTTCTTCCACCGGCTTATTATTATTTCCCAACTGTATCTCACCGGTTTTCCTGTCAAAAACAAAATCACATTCAACCTTAGCATCAGGCGCTCTAAAATGGGCTTTGTACATATTCTCATCATATTCTATGTTTTCAAAGTAGTAATTTATGTAGTAGCGGCCTTTATAATCATAATTGTACATACTTACATTATCCCTTCCACATCTGCCAACTCCAAGGTACTCAGTTCCTCATTTGTAAGATTTTCCTTACCAAAGAGCCTGTCAGCCTGGTTCATCATCGCAGTCTCAAAGAAGTTTCTTATCTCCCTGGCATTAGCAAAATTCTTGCTGCGGTTCTGGTACTTCTTTTCGAAGGCTGCAGCACAATACTTAATTGCTTCCTCGGTAGGAATGTAGCCAGCATGCTTACACATGAGCTTAAAGATCTCCAAAAGCTCAATATCATCGTAGTCTTCAAAGTTAATGTATTTATTGAAACGGGACCTAAGACCCGGATTGGAATCAATAAACTCAGCCATCAACTCAGGATATCCGGCAACAATAACGATGAAATCCTCTCTGTGATCTTCCATGAACTTCAAAAGAGTATCCACAGCCTCAGCTCCGTAATCATTGCCACTATCACTTCTGGTCAAAGAGTAAGCCTCATCAATGAACAGAACTCCACCAAGAGCCTTCTGGGCAACTTCCTGAACCTTCAGCGCAGTCTGACCAACATATCCTGCAACAAGCCCTGAACGATCCGTCTCAACAAACTGTCCCTTGGACAGAATTCCCATCACATGGTAGATCTGTGCAAGAAGCCTTGCTACCGTAGTCTTACCGGTTCCGGGATTTCCGTAAAAGACAAGGTGATTAGATACAGGTATCTCCTTAAGACCACGCTCTTTGCGGATCCTCTTAATTTCCTGCATATGGATCAGAGTATTAACATCCTTTTTAACAGACTCAAGGCCGATCAGCTCATTGAGCTCATCCAGAAGTTCCTCAAGAGTTTTCTCCTTGTTACCTTCAGCATCAAACTTCGGGATGTTCTCTCCGGCATGAACATCACTGATATCGATAGAGCCCTTTACCTTATCAGAGAAAGAGGAATGCTCTCTCTTATACTTTCTAAGAGTATCCATGTAAGTTGAGAAATCCTCAATCTCCTGCTTGTCGGCATCTCCATCGCAGACCAGGAACTCTTTTCCCAGACAGTCAAATACATCAATATATGATGCACTTGCAGATGAAGCCAACTCCAGCCTCTGTTTGAAAAGAGCATTATCCTGAGCAACAAATCTCTCAAGAGTCTTCGGTGCTTTTTTCTCAAAAGCAGCAGAATAGGTTCCATTCTTCTCTACGTAGGTTTTCAGCTCTTCCGGAGTAAAGCTCTGTCCAAAGTATTCAGAAATAAACTGAGCCTCACTCTCAGATATGGTTCCATCAGAAGATGACAGGTAAGACATAAAATCTATATACTCAGTCTTAAGCTGCTCCCTTTCTGTGCTTGTACTTGCAGCAGCCCCTGATACAGATGCACCATTAGGATCTGCCAATGTATAAAGTTCATCCATAACTCTTTTAAGCGCTGTATTCATTACAAAACCTCTCTTTCAAAACGCCATCCAAAAAGTTTACCAGTTGCGCTACTGAATTTGTTTACCGGAAGCGCTGACGAAAAAGTTTACCGCTCAGCTTTTCTTAGGTGCCTCTACTCCCTTCTTGGAAGGGATCACTCTGCCATCAGTCCAGGTCTTCACAACAGGACCTTTTGAGTTCTCCTGCCTGTACTTCTCTATCACCTCAATGAATCTGCCCAGCTTAGCCTGTCTTTTTTCATCAGTGAAACCTTTGATATTAACAAAAAACTCGCCAAACAGTTTATAAACCTCGTAAGCAGCAACATAGGCTGTCATCTCTTCACCGGCCTCATATAAAGTATTATCTATATCCACCATCACCATAAATGTATTAGGCGGCTGAGACAGGTAGCTTTCTTCGGAGTTCACCCTGCCAAGCTCCATGATCTCATCCCAGTGGTCTCTGTTTATCTTAAAACCTGAAGCTTCTTCAACAGCCTTAAGCTCCTCTTCATCAAAAGAGCCATCATCAAAGATAAGGTATAATCCCAGGAATGCAATCTCAGCTCTTGCAGGTTCCTCAAGGTCTGCGTCAGAGTTTGATTTCTCTTCAATAATCTTCATGGCTTTGCCAAAACTGTCGACTGTATTTCTTAGTTCATGAATATCCATCGCCCATCCTCACACGCATCAAGCGTCCATCTCTTTCTGCAAAAGAGCTATCCTCTCATTAAGAGCTTCGATTGTCGCCTTGCAGCTCTCGATTATCTTCATCAGCTCCTCCTGCCTTGCTGCCACAGCCTCATCATCAGCAAGGAAATCAACCATGTTGTAGGGAAAGCTGTTCTTAATGCCATCAATGTCAGTTTCAAGATTCTTTTTCTGGCCTGTCAGTTTCTCTTTTAATGCCTTTAGCCCCTCTATTCCCTCAGGTGAGTTCGGGAATCTGCCTGCGATATCCGCATCATCGATAATTTCAGCTATTTCTCGTAACCTGTCCAGGTCTCCTTCACTGTAAGCTTTTATAGCTTCGTCCAAAAGAGCTTTCTCACGTTCCGTAATGTCCGGATTCATATCAGGATGCAGGGCTTTTACAATCTTATGGTAAAGAGCTTTCATCTCCACATCAGGATTTATATTCTTCTTTGCAGATGTCTGCTCCTGTTCATGGTCGTTACCCTCATCATGATCTCCGGCTTTTCCATGAGAAATATTTATATGGATCCAGTCAAAAAAGTCCTTCCAGTCAAAATCACTGTCATCCTCCGGCTCATAGCCGTTCTTTTTGGCATTCTCTTTGTCCTGTTCCCATCGCTGCCTGGCATACTCCTGCTCTTTCTTTATATTCTTGGCCTTCTTGTCCAGGTCCTCATAGAACTCATGAAGCTTTTCCTCGGCATCAGCCTCAGCCTCTTCTCTTGTTGCCTCCTCACCTCTGTTGACGGCTGCTTGCAGATATTCGATCATAGAGCGGAGCTTTTCTATTTCAATGTTATAGGAAGTGATCTCAAGTTCAAGTGCTCCGATCTTGTGGTCATATTCTGCCTTCAGCTCACGGCAGATATGGAGCTCAAGATCATCTTTTTCTGCTGTGAGATCTGCAATCTCATCCTTAAGCTTCTGCACTTCTGCAACCAGAGCATCGTATTCATTTTGCAATTCGGAAATAATGATCTCAGTACTCATTTACTTATCCTCAACATAAACATCAAAATCAAAGTTCAAAAGATGCGGAACCGTTGCTCTCTGCCTGTTCCTGACAACACCATATACATGTTTCCCGGCATCAAGCATGTATGAAAAAATCTTATTATCTCTGGATCCCATATGCCCATAATATCTCTTTTTGTCATCACTCCAGATTTCAATTGCCCAGGGATCATCTTCAGTAGCTCTTTTTATCAGCTTAAGTCTGTCGTCTACTTCCATCTGGTCGATTGCTTCGCTCATGCCCTCAAGATATCTGGAATCCCTGTCCATGAAAGAATATGCCAGCCAGACAGCATTGCCGTTCTTTTCCATAACTTCACTTTTGGCCTCTCCTAAAGCATAGGTGTTGGCTATATTAAGAGGCGAAGACTCTTCCATCCAGTATAGATCAAGAGTAACTGCTTTCTGTGTATCCAATTCCTCCATCGGCATATCTACATTAAGCGAATGTACCTTGGCATACAGATGCTTTCCTGCCTTCATAAGCTCAGCCATTACATATCTCTCCGGAGGCTGGATATATCCCAGACACAATCCTGCCAGCGTATGTACTCTTATTGATGACCCGTCGTCTGGGAAAGCAGATGCTACTGCTGTGCAATCAGGAGACTCACTATTATATTTTCGATAAAGAGTTACCCTGTCACCAATCTGAAGGCCCTGCACGTTCTCCATAAGATATTCCTTATTCCTAAGGCCATACACCTTAATAACCCCAAGGTAGGTCTCTCTTTCGAATGTAACCTTCTTTATCGCCTCTCCTACTTCTGTATGATGTAAAAAAGTTGAGACTCCGGAGGTCGAATATTCTCTAATAGCGCCATTATCAGACATAACTATTACCTTTCTCCCCAGTGCCCCAACAACTTTGTGGTTCTTATAATTCTATTGTACGAAAAAGCTGTCCCATAAAAATGACAGTTCATCTAAGGACCCAAAGTAAGGCCCCAAAGAAAGGACCCACAGCAAAGGAGCCAAAGAGGTCAAGTTAACTAACCATTCTGAGCATTTTTATTGATCGTCATGATCATCTCTCCTTAAGTACAAGTCAGGAAAGACTATAAGTAATTCTTTTTCATTATCCTTGCCTTTCCAAATGACTATATGACGTATTACCGCGTCGTAAACCTCAAATCCTCTTCCTAACAATTCCTGAAGGTTTCCCTTTGCCTTCTTTGAAAGCATAGCAATTCCAGTGTTTTCATAAAATAAGATGCCATTATCCCAACGAAGGTGTGTTCCGCTCCTCAGCTTTGATATAATTCCCTGATAATGATCAAACCGACTTAATACAACCCCATCATAGGATAATTGCATAACAATACTGTTTGTTGACGGATACATCTCAATATCAACATGTGATTCAACATAATCACTGTCAGTCACTTCAATGGCTTCATCATTTGTAAAAATGGTAAGAGTCTTTTTGGCTCTCGTCATTGCAACATAAAGCACCCGCAGATCCTGGGCAGACCATACATCCTTTTTCTCAAGAAGAATATATACATTATCAAATTCTTTACCCTTGGCTCTATGCATAGTTGAAACAACAACTGCATTTTGGTTTTCTTCTTCGAAATCCTCCATTTTTGATTCAACCAAATACTCATATAGATCAGATAAGTATTTATCCGGATTCAGTAATTCAAATCTTCTGATGACAGAGCAAATAAAATCATGATCTTCGCTATTACCGAAAGAAGCATCTATAAATTCCTTACCGGAATCCCAGATTTCATCTGAAATAATAGAATCTTCTGTGTTTTCAAAATGCTTCTTAATTTCATTGTAGAAACTTCTAATCCCATATAGATCAAAAAGTCTAAACCCATCATTACTCTGAACAAGATGTGCCTGTACTCCATCTTTTAGAAGCTTACCAATTAGAAAGTACGTTCCACGATTTGTTGCTGTAAGAATGGCTTTAGTTCCAGAATAATGATCTCGCAACAACTGATCTACTAATGGAACTTCCATAAAACTATGGGTATGCTTGTAAATCTTTACTAGGCCCGGATCGGTATTCACAGCGACAATAGGGGATACCTTCAACCTATTTGGAATCTTCTCTGCAAAAGAATTTGAGAACCTAACTATATTTTGCAGACTCCTATAGTTCTCCAAAAGCTCATATTGATTAGCATTATGCTCTGTAATAATCTTTTGCATGTACTCCGAGCTGGAATTTCTAAACTCATATATATTCTGATCATCGTCTCCGACTGCTATTACTCGCATGTCTTCGTTATGTCTCATAAGCAGTTGCACAAGCTTGTACTGCTCTGCATCCATATCTTGAGCTTCATCAATAACCAAAACACTTTTAGTTATCTGGGATGTTTCAACCTCTCCAGACTCAATCAACGATATTGCCTCAGATATTACCGTGTCAGAATTATCCAAACTTCCAACTCTTCCCAGGATGTCAAAACAAAACGAATGAAATGTCTGAATTTTGACCATAAATCCAAGATTTCCAACCAGATTAACTAATCTCTCCTTAAATTCCATTGCAGCAGAACGTGAAAAAGTAAGCATCAAAAGCTGATCGCTTTTAACTCTTTCCAAAAGCAGGAGCGATGCCAACTTATGGACAAGTACTTTAGTTTTTCCGCTTCCCGGACCTGCCAAAACAACTATATTAGCTGCACTATTGTCATCAATAATCTCTTTTTGACGCTTTGACAAACTTCCAAATATTCGCTCATAGGTATCTTTAGACATATTCTTGGTTATTTCATTTAAATAACCTGGCTCAAACCACTTATCAAAGAACTGTTTCTCAGAAAGACCAAAGTAGTCCTTAAGTAGCTCCTTTCCTTTCTCCTCGCTATCAAACATTACTTCCGCAAATTTCTTCATTGAGTGAATCATATGTTGTTTAGCGTGATAGTTCTTCTCAAGACTCCTGAAATCCTTCTTTTCAAATTTCCGCTTGCTATTCTTTTCTATTCTTTTCATCTGAAGGGCGTTGTAGCACACCAAAAAACCGCCCTCGATTTCTAACGCTTGGATCTTGGCCAAATATAAAATGGCATCCTGCACATCTTTAGTTGAGGCAATTATATTTTCGATGGCTAGTCTGTCGTCATTATACCTATTCTTAACGTCGATTACTGAGAAATCCACTTTCCCTTTTGTCTCATTATCAGCGTTTGAGCTCTTTAAATTGTCATATAGGTACTCCAAGATAAACCTTGCAATATTCGTCCGTAAATTAGACTTATCTTGTAGGTTCTTTTTACTTATCACAAAGTCAATATGTATCTTATTGTCGCCATGCTGGTTCTTTTTCTCCACATATCCAGTAAGACTCCAAAACATCAGCACAGTCTTTATAGACTTAACGTTAGATCCTTTAATGATTTTGGATACAGAATCATTTAATTCTTTATATGACACTTCTCCGGACTCTGGAATAACCTCAATCAGTGCGTCTTCAAGATCCTTAAAGAATTGCAATTGCTTTTTTGCCTCGCTCTTTCCTGATTGGGTAATATACGCAGATAGGTCCATGTCATCTGCGAGTATATTTGCATCTCGCATTTCATAAACAATTTCTATTATTTCTGATTTATCTGTTTTCAGATTATCCGCTATGTAATCCACTCTGTTTTCCGGATAATCATTACTGTTATCAGTATCTTTACAAGCAAGTAAATAACTAATAATTTCTTTTGCAATTCCCTTATGTTCTTCAGGAATTTTATCAGTTTCATCTATCTTGCGAGATGCATCTGCAATATTCTTAGCATTAATGCTGTCAGCATACACGTGAGGGGCATTATCCAATCTCTCTACAAATCCTGCCCCTTCTAACACCGAGACAGCTGTTTTAACTGCTGTTTCAATGCCATACCCATTGTCATTCCATCCAGCTTTTCTGGCCAATTCTATAGATGAAGCGCTAAATGCAGCCCATGACTTCTTGTAAGACACTTGCTTTACTGCTTTCCAAATCTTTTGGACATCCTTGATATCAAGCATGGTCTGAGAAAGCAACTGAAAATGATCTTCAAGGTCCTTTGGAGAATACAAAATATAACAATCCGCTTGTATAGATGAATCTCTACCAGCTCTGCCTGCCTCCTGGACATAGTTCTCAATGCAATCAGGTATGTCGTAATGCACCACTAAACCAACATCCGGCTTATCAACTCCCATTCCAAAAGCTGAAGTAGAAACAATAATATCAGTATTGCCTTTTAGAAACGCATTTTGAATTCTCTGCTTTTCCTGCGAATCCATTTGGCCATTAAATGGCTCAGCATTAAAGCCATCCAAATGTAAACGATCAGCTATCTCTATAGTTTTCTTAACTCTTGATACATAAACAATCGTTGGACAAGAATGCTGTTGGATAAGATTTCTAAGTATATTGTATTTTTCTTTTCTGCTATTAGTCTCGTCACTGATTTTCAGGACATAATAGTTCAGATTTCCTCGCTGTTTATCTGTATAGAAAGGCACAAAGTCAAGCTGCAGATTATCTTTGAAATAATCAAGTATGTCCTTAAGAACAGCCGCCTTAACTGTAGCTGTAAAGCAAGAAACAGGAATATCATAGCCTTTAGCAGCTCGTAATTCTTTGATGAACTTTGCTATATACTGATAATCAACTCTAAAATCCTGCCCCCAACTTGAGAAACAATGAGCCTCATCAACCACCACTCTAACTATGGTTCTCTTCTTAATTCTGTTCTTAAGAGAAGTGGATCTTAATGACTCTGGAGAAATGTACAGTATTGACGCTGCGCCATTTTCCAGCCTCTCCAGGGACAAAAGCCGTTCTAGTGGATCCTGCATTCCATTGATAGTGACAGCATCGGATATACCCTTTTCCATCAGGCTATCAATCTGATCTTTCATTAGTGCCTGCAACGGGGAAATAACTATTGTTAAGCCCCTTTCAGCTTCACCTGCAATGAGCGCAGGCAATTGAAAAGTTAATGATTTTCCGCCACCAGTAGGTAAAATTGCTAATACAGACTTTCCATTTACTGCAGCCCTAACTGCCTTCTCCTGAAGCGGTTCTCCACCATAACTTCTGAATTCATCATAGCCAAAAAACTGCTTCAACTTCTTATGTAGGTTGAATCTCTCATCACAATAAGCACATCCCTTGGCGCAAGGTCTACCACAGAGGATATGTATAATAGTTGCTACATATGGAAATTTAAAAGTAATCCATGGCGGTGTAATTGAATACTTATCACCAGTCATGATAATAGCTAAAGCAAATGCCAATTCTGTAGGATGCTCAGCAATAAACGAATCAATTTCTGCATTTTCGCAGACCATTCCCTTAGTGCTTTTCTCTATCAATAACTTAAGATCATACCCTGTTGGTTGAAAATCCATCCATTCAAAAAAGCCCTGGAAGCCCGAGCAATCATGTAAAAGCCCATAGTAAATAGTCTTCCAAGACTCTTCAAGTTCATTAAATCTATTCAGGGAATCCTCGAATACTTCTTTTGATAGTTCTGAATCTGTTAACGGATTATTTCTTTCTTTAGACACAAGCTTATAATCCTTTACCAGCCGATGATACGGGCGCTCTGCAAAGAACAGCGCAGATAGGTAAAGCGTATCTATGACATGACAATCAGGGCACCTCTCTTTTAATTTGTGCCCTATGTACCCAAGATCATGGTTAAGAATATTATGACCAGCTAAATACTTTGCTCCCTCAATGAACTTCCAAAACCCGTTTTCCGAATTACTGTGGTAGGAACCTCCGTTGCGCTTTACTACACCATAATCTTCTATTTTTTCTGTTTTAGTATTCACTTCCAGATCAAAGAAAACTATATCCTTATTATTCAAAAGCCTACCCTCCAAAAGGGAAGTGTCGGTAATATTTGTCCAATTTTAAAAAATGCATGAAAACTTAATGTCCCCATGCATTTTAATTATATCATTATTCAGTCATAATATATCTTGTTATTGAACAGTATTTGATATAGCCATCTTCAACCAATATTTCTCATAAATTAAGGCACTTTACCAAAAACATTTTTTAGTTTCCGCACATCAACGCGTACAATTCGCACGACGCCAAGATTATTTTTCTGTAGTTCCCTCAAAAACTGTTTCTAAGTATATTTTTTTATTAAATCCCCCGCGTTTTTCTACTTTCTCATGTCTTATTCTTTCCAATTCTTCAATTGTAAATCCCCTAGCTTCTGCAACGGCATACAAAACTTCCAACAGATCGGCCAACTCCTCAATGTTCTGATCGTTGTGGTACTCTATCAGTTCCTCGTCCAATTTAGCATCCAGAGCATTTAAATATTCATCCTCGTCTAGAATACGTACTATACATTTCTTACCATCCTGCTGTATTATTTCCGGTATCTTATCTCTAACCAGCTTGTTATACGTTATAACTGCCATACAATCCTCATTTCATTTCTTTTTGAATTTTTTCAATAATAGCTATATCTGCAGGTAACCAATCTACGCTATAAAGCTGATCTCTGTTCAGCCACTTGGCGGCCTCATGCTCAAGAAGCTGTAGCTTGCCTTCTTTTACAGTTGCCCAATAGCAGCTCATGTGTAAATGAAACTTTTCATAGTCATAATCTATTACATCTAAAAGGTCATGAACTTCTATCTCCGCCCCAAGCTCTTCTCTGATTTCTCTTACCAGTGCTTGCTCTGGGGTCTCTCCTTCTTCTATTTTTCCACCAGGGAATTCCCAACCATCTTTGTAATCGCCATACCCTCGCTGGGTAGCAAATATCTTAGTTTTCTTGTCATAATCGTCACAGATAATAGCTGCAACAACATTTACAATCTTCATATTCTGTACTTTCATATCAGTTTTTTATTATTCATGCATCAGCTGAATACTGTAGCAATCTAAAGGTACTTGCAGGTTTTTTTGCGAAATCGGAAATCTTGCATTTCTGAACAATCCGATTATTTCTGATCGCCAAAATCTCACCACCTACAAAGCTATAGCAAGTATCTCCATGCTTAAAGCTGTAATCAGCTCTGCTCTCATCAATGTCAACATCCTTAGTTGCACGCTTGAGCTCTCGATAGAACCTATACTCTTCCTCAGATTTGATATTAAGCTCCGGTACCACATCACTATGCTGCAGCAAAAACATATTCGTGAAGCCTATAGCCATCCCCTGCTCAAGTGGCTTAATAGTCTCACCTGATTCATTAGTATCAGTGATATCTTTCCACTCTCGGACTGTAATCCTGTAGTATGGCTCATCGTCGTTGTTTCTTCCATGGCTAATCGGCACTTCTATTATTGATGATCTCTTTACTAGCTCAACACGAATAGCTTCGCCATAATACCTAATCTCACCCTTATCGCCAAACATATTGTTCGTCTGATACAAGGCAACGTAGTGAATTGGAAGCCTATCATCACTTACCATGCTCTTAGGAACATAATAGAATCTCTTCTGGTAACAAGTTTCAAATTGTTCTGGTGACCTGAATGTTCCTATCAATACTTCTCTCTTATCCCAGTTAACCTTGGCAAGCTTTTCTTCTATACCTGCAGGAAGTGTTGCCCTTTCAAATGCGGATTCCTTAGAATCACTGATGAGGTCATCTAATAAGCTTCTCACAAGCTTGGTGGAGCCAGGCAAAAATGGAAGTCCGCCAATATTTACTGTTTCTATGCTCTTATAGAATCTATGATTTTTGTATTGTTCCTCGTCGTCATAAGGGAAAAGAATGTATGCACCAAACATAGTCTTTTCAAACATAAACTTGGATTCACGATTCTCATATACAATTGAATCCCTGTATCTATGCATAGTGTTGATATCGTCAACCTTTGGTCCTGGCTTATCATCAGGATAAAACGGACTTGAAGGGTCTTTCTCTATGCGGTACTTAGCATCAAATACATACTTGTATGCTACATCCGTACCTCTTTTCTCCAATTCAAGCACATTGTCAGGTCTCTGATTGACGGTCTGTGTCTTTTGCTCTGAAGGATTATATACAAGTGTTATGTGCTCGCCGGTATTAGGATTGATAAATCTTGCTTCAGATCTGTGACCTTTTACCAGCGTCACAGTTATTCCGTTATTATCGACTTTAACAATATCCGGAGAAACAAGCTTATATTCTTTCTTCAGTATGCTGAACAACTTGATGAAACACCAATACTCATAAAGAAGAGCCGTGTCCTTAACTGACATCTTAAATATATCTCCGTTAACAGAAAGGCTTCTGCTCAGCATGAGATAACACTTATAGAGCTCACTGTAGCCCGGAGCCATTCCAAACACAAGGGACATGCTCTTAGCAGCATGATACTCAGAAACATCCTGAAGGAACGATGAATGCATTACTCTCTTTACATCCCTCTTCATACGCTGTGCATCCTGGATAACTTTTTCTTCAGGCTCTCCGCCAGCTACATTCTTGGCGTACCTTGTGTATCTCTTAATGAACTCATCAAGTCTTTTTACTGTAGATTTCAGAATATACTTTACAAAGCGGTTCTCCTCTGTGTCATAGGTAAGCTGCTTCTTAGCTGTAAGGAGCCTCTCTGCAGCTACTACTCCATCAGTAATAACCATCCTATCCTGGCGCTTTCTTAGCCAGTTGATAGAAGTCTTATCAGTACTCTTTGCCTTGTAATATGGAACAACCTCATGCTCTGTAATCAGCTTGTGGTGTGGAACGCTGATAATCCTGTTTACTGCATTCATATAGTCATTAAAGATGACTGATAAAATCTGAAAATATACAGATAGGACAGTGCTCTGCTTATCTCCGAGTTTGAATGTCTGATATGTCTTTTGCATAAAATCGATGGCCACTTCAGAAACCATTTCTGAAATATCATCGATCATCTTTTGATAATCTTCTTTGTATGTGATCTTAGAGGGGAATACCTCTATTCGAATAGTAAGACATCTCACGCCATCTGCAGAGATTTCAAAGTCAGAATAACCACAGGTATTCTCAAAATTGAGAACGCCTGATAGCAGAGTATAGTCGCCATCATAAGCGGAACCTACTCTGTCCTTTATAGAAGAGTTTTCATTCCAGAAAGAAAGCTGACTTCCATCATTGCTCTTTATAATGATCTCATAATCGGTCTGCTCAAAGAAAATTGGAGGAATTTCAAATTCATAATGAGCATAATCAAAATTCTCGCACTCAATATCCTCTTCTGTTGCTGCAATCTTAACCTCTTTAATATTCCTACCATCAAGCACAAGTGAAGAAGACCGGTTGGAAGTATCTCCCTGCCAGCTTCTTCTACTTTTGATAACGACATTCAGTTTTTCAGTGCTTATCTCTAATAACTTATCAGAGCCAGTAGGAAGTAAAGCCATCCTCTTCGAATCTCCTCATCATGTAGCATAGCTTCTGAGCTGAATTTTTATATTTGCATGACTTATTATTGATACAATCATCCATCTGCTTCCAGATATAGCTCTGGCTAAATCCAGAATAATCGCCGGCAAACATCTTGAACAAGTCACACATCATATTCTTGATGCCTTCGCTACTTCCTTGGATCCTCGGCAAAATCTTTTGCATAATCTCATAGTCAAAAGCGGTATCGTAGTCTAGGAGCTTCGCAGCGTCATTGTTCAGCATGTAGAAAACAATTTCATCTCTTACTCTGTATCCAACATGCGCATTTGCCTGTTGCAACACTTTATTAATATTCTGCAGGTCAGCACTTACTCTTTTGGCAAGTTCCTGCTGCTCTGGCTTAACATCTGTTCCAAGAACAAGATACTGAGATTTGAAGAAATCATTACCCTTGTTCAGTGGAACTACCGCCTCTGCGCTTGATGAAAAGTTTGGTAAAAGATCCACATAAGAAAACTCAATCGTATTTGCTCTATCAAGCACTTTCTTGCTGAATGGGAATGTGGTCTCATCCATGTTTACAGTACCTATAACATACAAGTTCTCGGGGATATAAAGATCTGGATAATTCTTCTCAGCAGCTTTATCCAATGTCAGTTTATATGTCTTAATCTCACCGTTAACATTTGTCCTTGTTTCGATAAGTGATAAGAAGTCGCTCAGGTAATACTCAACTCTGGAAAGATTCATTTCGTCCAAGCAAAGGAAATATGGATATTCTCTGTTCTCTTTGGCTTCCTTTACAAAATCAATAATAGCTCCAGGAATATAATTGCCATTAAGATCAGTATGTCCAAAAAGATCTGTTGAATCAGACCAATCAGGGCGAACTGAAACAAGCTTAAATCTGCCATTTCCGCCCGATTCCTTGGCATAAGCTCCAACAGCACCAGCAAAGAGTTTCACAAGGCGAGTCTTTCCTGTTCCACTGGTACCAGCAAGGATGACGAATGGCTTTGACTTCAAACTCAAATAGAAGTCTTCAATAAGTCCATCATTGTAGCTAAAGCCTTTAGCTGCTATGTACTTTTTGATTTGCTCTATATCGCCCTTAATAGACAATGCATTTTCTCCATTAGTTCCATTTTCAACTTCAGTTGCTGTCTTTGGTTTAACACCAGCATATTCTCTGTAGATATCCATCATCTTGAATAAATCCTGTTGCAGCTCTGTCTCAGATGGTACGGCACCTCTTTTGTATTCCTTATAGAAGATGGTACCCTTCTGATACATTTCGCCTAAATCTGTAAGTCCTTGTCCAAGATCTATATCTTCATCTGTGTTAAATCCTCGGCTATCAATCCTTGCTGCAATTTCGGCAGCTCTCTCCCTCATGATCTTGATGGCCCCCAGCTTGCCATGAGTATTCTTGATATCAGTGCATCCCTGATTAAACGTAAGGTATAAGGATTCTCCAGTCTTTGAAAGCAGGTAAACAATGTAAACACCCTTCGTTGCTGTAGTTGTGATGCTGCGATCAAAGATACATATCCATGGGATTGTAGCCCAATTACCTTGCCCAACGCTGCCGGTTATCAGATAATTCTGCGGATCTACTAGGCCAGTATTGTAAATGGCATTAGGGATCTCAGACCTAACAAATGTACCGAAAGGACTTCCTGTAAAAGCTCCTTTCTTGGCATCCACATATCCATTTAAAAACTTATCAATTACTTCTCTCAATTTGCCTTTAGCTCCGTTATCCATTGATGAATAGTACAATATCAGTTTCTGCTCAACTATGTCCAAAATCTTATCTATCTCAGCATTGGTAATTACTGCTGCTAATTCGGGAACCATTTGGAAACAGTCTTGTCCATCTTGCTTCTCAATTCTAAAGAATCCTTTATTTTGAATTACATTGAAAGGATTTTTTAGGATAACATCGAGCACATCCTTTACAGTACTCTCCTCCGGACTTGCTATTGCCTTGCTGACATTTAAGTCAGGGACTTTCCCTTGATGAAGTCTATTTATGTAATACTCCCTGAACAATGCAGCAATATGCTCTGTTGTAGTGGATTCTTCTCTTTTTAGACTCTCAAAATAAGACTTGTAGAATACAAGCTTATAAGATCTTTCATACCCTCCAAGACTATTAACTGGGCCAAGGTATTTGTAGAAATATGAGAGTATATCTGTATTAAAAGAATTATATGTATCCATTTTACTTCCTCTGCTTTTCAGCTAACTTCTGAGCATATGCCTGTAGCCTTTTCTGAGCATTATTAACGCGATCAATCTCAATGCGTAAATAATTCCTAAGATCAGGATCCATTACATATAAATAAAGCCCTTTCTGACCTCTAGTGAACAAAACCTTGTATGTATTACGGATAATACGATCCAAAATCATAGAATCCTCTGGTTTTGGCTTCCTTTGGTGAGGTCTTTTAAACTCTCCAGAGCCTTCTGGATGTCTTGTATAATCCGTTTCAACTCTGCCGTTACGGTAAACAAGATCATCACCTATAATAAGTCCCACATATTCAAATTCCATTCCCTGAGAAGTATGGATGCATCCAACCTCATCTATGGACATAGGATCCACAGCAAAAGCTTTTGTCTTATTCCACTGTGCACTAAATCCATCCAGGACAATATCAATCTGAGTCTTATCATTCATGCTTATCCATGGAAAAACATCACCACTTAGCATTCTGCATGGATACTTGCACTCTGCATTTTTCTTCTTTACAGCCTCATACATTGTAGGTAAATCATCAAACATCCTGATCTCATAATCCATTATTTCAGTCATAGGTTGCTGAGGCTTGTTGTATAAGGTGTTTTCGACCCACTGTATATACTCATCAGAGCCATTACACCTGAACTGAGCTTTTAACACATACTTGTCATCCTGAATAACCGTTGCTCCCTCTGCGGCAGCTGCAGCCTTGATATTCTCTATTGTTCCAAAATCCTTAATGTCTATTTGCTGTGTCTCATCAATGAAGAAAACAGACACTTTTGACGCATGTATTATTTCCTGAATCTGATTATTACCATAGAACATGAATGAAACTTTTGTTTTCTCCGTAAGTCTATGGGCTTCGTCAACGATAAGGCAGTCAAACTGCTTATTTCCATTGAAAGCTTCTTTATGAAAATCTCCTGATCCTCTAAATAAAGTCCTTAATATCTTATAATCTGGGATATTACGAGTAAGCATCTTAAAATATGATTCTTTGATATAACTACTCTTCGCTACGTAAAAGGCGGTTCTACCCTTCTTATGCAATTCTCCCAAAAGGTGAAGGGCAATAAGCGACTTTCCAGTTCCAGCCCCTCCTTGAACAATAATAACCTTCCTATCATTTGTCTTAAGCGCCTGGTCTATCTCACGCTTTATATTCGAAAATGCAATACGCTGCTGTCCTATAAGCTCAATATTGTCATTTCCATTTAAGGAGTCTGCCAAGCAATCAATAAGAAACTTAGAAGGCTTAATGCGTCCATTACTAAGCTCATAAAGCAAATTATCCTCAGGAGCCTTAGTTATCTTAGATCCAATATAATTCGCAAACTTTACCCACTCATCATTTATAAATGCCGGTGCTTTATCTAATCCTTCAGAGTATACATCATGCTTTATTTCACCTTCATACTCTGTCTTATAATCATGTAGAAAGCAGCATGTGAAAATATTTATTGGATTATTTTCAACATACTCATTAAAGTTAGATATTGTAGTTCCATATGAGAATGCCTGCCATGAAGGATGAACACGTTCTTCTGATCCTAAGAGTACAACATCGCTCATATCGGTATGCTTTACCTGTTCCCACTGTTTGAGCTCTACTATGACAACATTTCTATTATCCTGGTCATCTCTTCCGGCAATAATGAAATCGATACGTTTATTGGTTAATGGCACATTAAGCTCAAGACCAACCTGCGCTCCTGCAGGAATGCTCACATTAGCCAATGCATTCTTCACAGATGCCAAAGAAATCCTGAAAGACTTCTTCTCACTCTCAGAAAAGTCTCTACAAAGAGCTTTCTGTATAGCATCTACAATTTGTCCCCTATTAATATCAATGCAAAACTCATCATATGATTTGTTGTAAGCAAGCATAGAGCCTCCTTCTAGGAATCGTGCTTTAAATCAGCACCCCAGCATTAACAAATGTAGACTTTCTTACAAATCCTGAGTATATCTGCAATTAGGAAAATTGCTACAGCCATAAAACTGATTGCCAGCGTAGCCTCCTTTTCCTTGTATACTATAAAACAAAGGAATCTGATTTAGATATTTTATTTATATTTTAACTGCATGTTTTGGTAGTAATAAATTCGTTATCTCTTCTGGTTGTATTGCTCTATACTTGAAATCTTGTGGATCAGCTAGATAACCCAAATTTGGTAAACCATAATTTTCTTGCGAAAGAAGCTGCAGTTTTTCATCATCTTCTAAAATCTTACTAATGCCTGGTGAAAAAAAATAATTCTCTGTATATTTAAAAATCCAATAATTTATATATTCAAGTTTTTTATCATGTGATAGGCAATTAAACTGATGATGAAATCTTCGATAATTCTTATCTCTTCTATGATAAAACATTATTACTGCAGTGCCCTCTTCTAGAGGAAATATAGATACATGAAGATTCTGTATACGCACTTGCTCTGATGTATCAAATATGTCATTAATCATATTTCCTTCAAAATCCGTATCTAATACCAATGCTGTTTGTGTTGCAATAGGAACTGTATATGATAATTTTTCATAAAAAACAACTCTAAACTGTTCATTTGTATCCACAGTTATACTCTTATACAATTCCATCTCATCCATATAATCTCTTATATCAAGCTCCTGGACTGTCTTCATATAATCCATTCCCCTAATACTGCCAATTTGAGCCGCTCGCTGCCACAGCACTGTCTCCACATTTCTTTTACTAAGCATAAGCAATACGTCTTTTAATGCAATCTGCGCCAAGACTTTGTCTGTTGGCACAACGTCTGTCCATACATTTGGATTTTCATAATCCTGAAACGATTTACTATCACACTCATTGCAAATAAAGTGGAATGTTCCTGAATTGTTTACTCCCTTTGTTATATCTATTGTTTCGGCACCTACAAGCTCATTTGCCTGTAGCACCTTACCGTTTACCGCTATATTTTTCAAGCACATCCTTGGGACAGAATGAGAATTGCAAAAGCTTGTTTTCTCATTCCCACATAAAATGCACTTATTTGGCTTTGAATCTTGTTGAACACTTCTTAAAAACGAACTAACTTTTTTCTTTGCTTCAATTGGATCCATCCCCTCTGGAATCTTTCCAACCTTCATACATAATCCCCCCTTGCACAATCTACTTGTAGTATTTATCTTTCATATTTTCAAACTCATCTGGTGTTACAATATATAAATCCCCTTTTGTGCGTGTAAGTGCCACATATAATTTATTCACGGTTACCGGTTTTAGCGTTGAAACAGAAAAAGAGCTTTCTAAAAGGTTTTTAGTTGGACCATTCAAAATAACGCATGCAGATTCATATGTATCCCCCTTTGAATAGGACCAATTTACTGCCCGAAATGAATAGCGAGAAGCATTTTCATATACAAGTTTTACAATACTATTATCATCCAATATCTCTCGTATATTTGATGGTCTTACCACACGTCCCGAATTTATCCCTACCGATTGAATCTGTATTCCTAGCTTATCGTAAATAAAAGAACATATTTCCTCAGAACAACGTCTTGATCGAATCAATGTTGTTTCATCAACGTCAAATTTCTTTCCCTGTAGTTCTTCGACAAAATCTTCATAGCTAATTTCAGTCCCAGCCTTCTTAAATGGCTTACCTGAATTATTCTGACCTGAAACAGAATGTTGATGGTAATCTCCTACCAACACTATATTTGTAAGATATTTAGATAATCTTACTATAAGCTCATAATCATACTCTCTAAAGTCTTGAAATTCATCTATAAATACATTATCAAAGAAGAGATTAAGTTTCTCCGCCGCAATACGAGCAAGAGATTTACGCCCTTGTTTTACATACATTGCTAATTCAGATAAAGTTTCACAATAATACTGTTTCCTTTCATCCATGTAGTGCTGAAGGAATTCTTTCTTTTTATATTTTCTATTAGGTACATCTCGGCCATTAACTTTAATTCTCTGCTTAGGTGGTTTTTTTAACGTTATACTCGTCTCACCATACTTATAATCTTCTCCAAAAAAATCAAATATTGAAGATTCATACGGGCGAATGAGCATATGGTAAACAAATGCATCAAACGTCATAATCCTGGTCATCTCAGGAATTTCACCATATGCTTTTATCAATTCACTTTGTATATTCTTAATATTTGCATGCGTAAAGGCAACTATTAGATTCCTTTTATCTGGCTGTATTTCATGACAAATATGGTAGGTCTTCCCAGCACCTGCAACCGCAAGTATTACTCGTTTAGCCATTCGATTGCATCCTCCACATATACAGGAATATTGAAATCTTCCTCAGAAATAAGCATCTGGTATGCTGTTTCCACCTTATTAGCAAGCATCTTTCCCAACACCTGCCCATAATTATTTCCATGGAAAAGATATTGTGCACCTTCTTGAATCTGAATCATTTCATCAAGTTTTTCCTGATTACAGTTATATACGCAAGCCTCCCATGTCCAATCATCCATTGTAGATCCCATAAAAACATGCTGTTTCTCATTTAGCAGATTAAATGCCCCCGCTTCATCAATTTTATTTTGGTCATGATCATTATCTGTTATTACAGCTATCTTTTTATCGGTTTCCTCTGCTATCTCCAAATATCTCCTATAAGAAATTCCATTGCATGATATTATTGAAACACCATCATTTTCGACAGTCCTACCGGTTTTCTTTTCATAGAACTTCGGCAACAACAAATATTCTGTGGCGCCTTCTACAAGTATTACCTTTTTTGAAAGCAAAAGCTGTAAAAACTCATTATCATCTGCCTTTTCAAAAAAAGCAGATGTTTGAGAATCAACATTTTTTAATGATAAATAGTGATTCTCTGCAATCCAAATAACATTTCCAAGATTAAGTCTGCTAGCAATCATGTTGCTATGCGTAGTGAGAATAATCTGGGAATCTTGTTCATGATCCAATATTTGTTGAAGCATTTGCTTTAAGTTTGTAAAACACAAATGATTTTCAGGTTCCTCTATCAAAATAGTGTCAAGATTATCCTCTCGATTAAGTGCTATTTGCGTTTTTACTAAACTTTCCATCCCGCTTCCCTTGTTTTCAAGCGGAATAGAGTTTTCATATACTGACAGAACGCTTTCTAGTACAACCTTTTTATTATCTATCCCAAAGCGTCTTCTATCATCAATATCCGGAAGACTCACATCTTCAAACGATGTATTCAATTTCTCTCTGAACGCGTTCTTAGCTTTAAGTTTTGTATCATTACTATAAAGATTTGAAAAAAGCGCTCTATTAAAATAGTTAAAAGCAGAAGACTTTGACGTCTCTGATGTATCAATGAATAGATTCTTTATTGGTCTCTTAGCCACTTTGTATGGCAGATTTGCATAAGTCTGCCATGTCAATGAATAATACTCAAAGGGTATTTTCCCATCATTAATCGAATCAGCAAGTTCATCAGAAAAATCTTCATCGAATTTACATTCAAACCTAATTCCATATTTTTCTTCATCTCGATTACCGTACTCATGATTTGGTCCGTAAAAATCAATAAACCTTGGTGTATTATCTAACTGTAAATCGATTTCAATCTTTATTTGGGGCAAAGTCGCTATACTAGGACTATCTTGAAAAGATCTAACATTTTCTAAATTAAATAAATCCTGCAAGACAGATTTATCTGCATTCCAATACTGCTGGTTTAATACTATTCTAATAGCTTCAAGTATTGTACTTTTGCCAGCTTCATTTTCACCCACCAATATACTCAAGCGCTCATTGAACTCTATTTCGAAATGTTGAAAACGCTTTAAACCGTTAATATATAATCTCTTTACATATCCCATTTCCAGCCTCCATTCCTCTGTATTACACCCCCTTATCTTCTAAAGCTTTTGTTGTTTTTACAAAATCCTTAAGTTGAGGGAGAGCTCTCCCATTTGCCCCAGCACCAAATAGAAAATTTATATGTGCCGAAGCTAATATATTTTTTCCATGCAAATAACCATCTTCAAGTATCCTTCCATGTTATCTGTATTTACTGTCTTTTATGTCATTTTTTTATCAATTTTCTTCTTGCAGAGTAATGTTTTGTATTCAAAGCAATAGCATTTTCATATTGCTCTTTGACTATTGGAATCTTCCACTACTGAAAAATATTGTTCCTGTAATACTTAATGTAGGCTCTGTTGATTTTAATAATTGCAAGATTGTGCTTTATAGCTCCTCTAGTAAGCCTATCCATTCCATCCACCATGCTGCAACGCCCAAATTCTTTATATTAATATCCCCTTCATTTTTAACAAAATACTAATTGCCGAGATAACAACCTGCACACCACCATCTGCCGCTTTATCCTTCCAATCAACTTTTTCACCTCGGTCAAGAGTTGCAGATATCTCACATGCCAGTGCATTAGCTTGTTGAAGTAATTCCTTCTGCTCAAGACCATTTTGAAAGTTGACATCAAATATTTCTTGTAAAACTCCATATATGTCTGACAGCGATTTTTCTAAGCCTTCATTCTTCTCTTCCAACAACTCATTATTTCTTTTCAATACGCTGTTCATATCCTTCAGTACTTCAATTGTTTCTTGCGCATTTTGAGCCAAAAAATCAAGATTATCATGATTTTCTTTATCTTGTTTTTCTTTTCTTATTTTGTCTTCGTATTCTATTCTCTTACTTTCTTCTATTGCATTATTCAATGCCTGCACTCGCATAGCCGAATTTGCTATTGCCTGATTAAATCCACTTAAGTCCATTTTCCCCTCGCTCCAAAACGTCTGCATGCCAGCGTCCGCCCTGCTTTGCAAATCGCACCATTGCAGGCAAAATCGCTTGTCCTCTATTCTTATATGCCACTAATGTCATAGCCCATTCACTTAACTGCTCGGGGATTCTATAACAGTTGTATTCTCCATCTTCATAGATGGTTACTGTTGGAATACCCTTTGCATCAAATCCAGCATTTACAACTTCACATTCACGCATACCGTTTTCAATTTCAAGTCCCGGCTGCTTAGTAGCATCTGCATAAACCTTTGCTCCCCACTTATTTATGAAGCAGCCTTCATTATCTAAGCTGATGTTTTCTTTTGGAAGCTTATGATGTATCTCTTCTAACCTGTCTTGCAGATTACTAATGCAATATCTATTGAACAACTCAGGGCAATCAGTATTCTCTAGCTGAGCAATCGTATTTGCATCTATAAACTCTAACAATGAAATAAAACTCAGCAAATCATCAGTAAAAAGCCCTGCATAAGATTTATCCCAGGAATCATTGAGTTCTGAAATCACATAATGAAGTCTTCTATACAGCTTTTTCCTGTTTTCATCCAGCTTGAACCACTTTTCTTCAAGAACAACTTTTGAAACGACATCATAATTTGAATGCAACGCCGCATTCATAGCCTTCATGAATTTGGTCAGAAGACCTGCCATCATATCAGCCATTCTTATCCCAACATAATCTTTGGAATCTCCTTCGACAACTGAAATATGCCCCATATGCTTGGCTGCAATCAATGTCTTTTGCTCACTGCCTTCTCTATCTATAACAAGTTTATACTCTGATATTTTCTGCTCTTTCAGATACTTGGAAAAGCCATCAAATAGCATATGATAATCCCAATTATCTGTAATAAGTGGCTCTACATCATCTAAGATGATTAGAAGCTGCTCATAAGCATTATTCTCATTTTCTTTAAGCTGGATGTTCACTTTATTCTTTTCAATTCTGTCCCTAAGAAATGACTTAAGCTCGACAACCAATTGCTCTGGCTTTTCATAGATGCATTCCATCACCCTATCGGGCTTATATGTATTTATTGCCTTCACAATGGAGTATTTAACTGCATCAGCATCCAAGATTAAATCATTGTGATAATTGGTAAATAGCTGATGGATAATAAACTCCACTTTACTCTGAGACGAAAAGCACCAATACACATGCTCATCAAATAGATTCAAAAAATCGCTTACAAACTCGATATTATCATCCGTCATCGATGCAAATCCGTTCTTGAACTGCTTCTGACTAAGCGTTGTGCTTTTTAATTCGCCTTTGCTTTTTCTATCCTGGTACTTATCCTCAAATGCGAGATATCTATCTTCTATCGCAGACTCATGCTTCTCATCCCATCCTACAATTACTGTAATGAAATTATCGTAGTAATTATCTGCCTTTAGAGTTTTCAGGTTTATCTTCCTACTATGTTCAGTTTCATCATAATAAAACTTATATGCCAATATTCCCCCTCAACCATTTCAAATCTTGGTAACAACAGCAAAAACAGTTATAGCTATAAACGATAATTTAGCGGCTTAATCTAGTACTGATGCTTGACCATTCATAAGCATTGGAAGAATGCCTTCCCTAGTACTTTTTAGGGATGAATTTTGGTCATTATTTTTTAGTATTGCTGAACGTATAGAATGAGCAAGTTTTTGATAGCTATTCAGTAATTCTGTTGGAGGAAGAACAATAAAAAGCATACTTAAATTGGTCTCACTTAATGAAGCACGAGTAGATGCCATGCACGAATTATGGAGGTACTGATATACAGCATCATTTTCAAAATAAGACCTGATATATTCCTGACAACATGCCCTATCTACATTAATTTTACCTAGTGCAACATTAAATGCCCCAGAAATACCATAACGAACAGCTCCGGCATCACCAATTTATCCATTAAAATATCATAGCGATCTACAATGCTAAGACTTTTTTTGAATGGGATGTACGTAATATGGTCGTCGGAATCATAATCCCTATTTTGAATAAAGCGAACATACGAAAAGAGCCAATAAAAATATTGGTATCTTCATCATATTGTCCCTCAGTGTCTTTTAACGACCTATATGTATATCCAAGTCGTGTGAAATGCACTAACGCAGGAATCTTTACTCTGGAATTTTCATTATGAATTGTTGCCATATCGGCACCTCCACATGTATAAAGTAATGGCGGATATTCTCTTACAATTACTAACTTAGCAAAATACCTGTCCTACTAGTCGGGCTTAGTCATCGAACGTTATTTCTGCAATATCACTAAGCTGACATTTTAGTTCTACACAAATCTTATCAAGTACACTCATTTCGACGTTATAACCTTTCTCAAGCTTGGCAATGGAGCCATAGCTTAGGCCAGTCATATCTTTGAGATCCTTTTTCTTGATGTCACGGTCGATCATCAGCTTGAATAATTTTTTGTATGATACTGCCATAAAATTGCTCCTCTCATAAAACAAAAAACAAGGCAACGACTGGTAAAATTATACCATATCGTTGCCTTGTTTAGTTGAAAATTCACTCGTTCGTGGTAATTGTAATTGCTGAAAAAACAAAAGCTGCATTGTCTATGTAAAGCGAAATTTCAAATTTCAAACGATGTATCGTCTTTCTCTTCTACTATCATTATTTTCCTTCTAACGTTTTCTTTATCTTGGCCATATGCCTCTTGGTATCCTTGTTAATAGGATCATTTACAAATATATTTGTTGCCCGATCAACATAATCCAAAAAATTAGCACGATCATTTTCAGTCACACGCATTCCTCTAGCGCGCTTATAGCATCTACTACCCTTGTATGAATATAACTTATACAAGTTCCTCCTTCCTGCCTTGGTCTTCTTACGAGTCATTCCACCATTTGATATAACGCCATTTGCTTTTCTATACATTTTATGATAATACTTCGATATCGTCTTTGATCTGATACTGACTATTTCCCCATCAAAAGAAAAGCCTAAAAAGTTTATTATTCTCTTATTACTTCTTAGCGAAAGATTTGTAATAATGCCGCCTTCCTTTTGATAAGTCTGTGTTTTATGGTCCTCAAGAACAACCTTAGCTTTTTCCAATATTCTTTTTATACTATCCACATGATCAGAATAGTTCTTAAAATGAGTTCCAGGTATTACAACCATGAAGTCATCACTATATCGCATGTAGAAACCGTCTAGTCCTTTGCAGTATTCCAATATCTCTTTATCAATCTCAAGCATATACACATTTGCTAACACTGCACTAATGGGTGAACCCTGTGGAACTCCGCATGGTCCATTGTGAATGATGCCATCTTTTCCTTTTGACAAGGCTTCTAACTCAGCTTTTGACATCACGGGCTTATTGTTAGAATTTAGCTCCTTTATCCCTTTTCTTCCTTTGTCCAAGCCTCTTAACTCAAGTATTTTTTCGATATCAACATACGAATACTTGGTCACAGCTTTGAACACATTGAAATAATCTTTACTTAGATTCTGTACACCAAGAAGCGCCTTTAACTGTTTTTTTAGATATACATGATCTAATTTATCGAAGAAATCCTTAAAGTCACCTATTATCACAAGGCAATCTTGTTGGTCTCTGATAAACGAAAACGCTTCATAGGCAAAGTTAATATTATTTTTCCCCAAATTGCTTCTATAAGCAACTGAAACGCTATTCAAACCATTCTCAAGGACTCTTTTGTTATAGTGCTCATTAATAAGATATGCATAATACCTGAATATCCAGCTATCCAAGTGTGCTGCGTACTTGATATTTCTTACTTTAGGAGCGCCATTTCTCATAGTCCCATTTTTATTCTCAAGCCTTCTTGTTTTCATAGTGTAATGAATAAATGGGTAAAAGGCATATCTCCCAACATAGTCAGGATCTGTAATTTTGTTAAAACATGAATCCAACGATACTGGATAGTCAAAGTGTGCATAATGTGTTATTTTTTTCTTTTTCCATTTCTCCCGGAAACCTATCTCTTCCATAATTCCTCCAAAATAGAGCAATACCCGCTGGTGCGGCGGCAGTATGCCAAATTCACAGCGGGTAATGTTTCTTAACTTCACCAATTCACTTTACCAAGTATCATCAGTGAACTGCCTATTAAATTCTTAAGTGATAATTATATTATAATAATTACCAGAAAGGATTATATCGCAATGATACTCATTATCATAATTGCGCTGGCGTTACTTGTAGTAACTCCGGACAACAGATACGATAGTTGGTGTGATATCACACACAAACTGATTAGCATCATATTGACAATAATCTTCGCCTCTAACACCGGTGCACGTTAGAGTAAGATCATGATAACACATCATAATCTATCAAGCCAACTTATTTCACGTTTTTAGCCACATTTCAAATACAATATGTGGTTTTTGACAGTATTATACAATCCCCCTAAACAGCTCATTAAGTGCTGTCCAGTCATGATTATGATCATCCGTAAGGTTATCTGCTATTTCTTTCTGCCTTGTCACTTCAGTTTCAATGAACCCTTTGATCACCGGTAGCTGAGGATTCTCTTCTTTCTCAGTTGTCCTTTTCTTAATTTCAAGAAGTTCGTCGATGGCGCTTCTAAGCTCTAATGGCAGATCCATTTTAAGCAACTCATCGAAAAGAACTGGAGGTGCTACGTGGTTTTCCTCAATGTACATTGCAGCGAGCAGCGGTCTTAACGCATAGAAATACTTTTTATACCTGACAGTGTCTCCCATAAGATAATCATGGAGAGTTCCGTTGGCTGTTCCATAATAGTGGTAAACAGCTGATTTTTCCGAAAAATACTGTTTTGACACTGCAGCTATTTTCTTCCACTCCAGTGTTGTGCGGTAGACTATCGGTGAACCACTCCACTCAAACAATGTGGCATTTCCTCTGGCAAATTGCTTAAGAGCCTTCTTAAGATCCCAGCCATTTATATCAAGGACTTCATCAAGTTGCCATTCGATTACATCTCTTGGTTCATCAAGCCTTAGATAATCATCCCTCTTCCTGACATATACAAATCTGACATCATAATCACTATCAGGTGATGCAAAGCCCCAGGCCCTGCTTCCAGACTCTACTGCGTGAAGGATCTTCACATTTTCTTTTTCTTCAATTTCACTTAACTTTTCATCTATCTCTTTTAAAATATCTCTCATTCAAGTTCTCCAGTCACTACATATCTGTTGATGCGCTCTACAAATTTCTCAACCTGTTCCATATCTGGATTATCAGGCAGAGTGGTCTTTCCTGCAGCCTCATCAAGTTTCTTTTCATACTCATCAAGCATCTCAAAGAACGCTGTAGAAAATGTTCCGTCTTTTTCCATGTAGTCGCCTCTGCGAATAGCGAGAAGCAGATCCAGATCATTGGCTCTGTGTGTTATGATCTCGCCTTTTTCCAGAATATCAATCGCCATCATAAAGAGCCTTATCAGGTGCATGGCATGCTTATTAAGGTGATTGTCGTCTTTCTTTTTGTTGCGTTTACCAATCTTGTCATAGTCACGGACAACGCTTCTCATCACACTCCAGACATCCTCATAATCGCGGAGCGGGAAGTGTTTGTAATTGGCATCCACAAATATCTCAGTATCAAGTTCCGGATTCTCAGCTTTATCAATGTACAGCTTCAGACCACCATCAGTTTTTCCGTAGTATCTTCTGTTCACATCATCAAGAGCATGCATTACTGATTTCAGGATGTGCTTCTCCCTGTCACTCTGGGCAAGGGTATCTCTTGCTATTGCATTCTGAAGTCTACGCAGCTGAGAGTCTGCATATCCCCCGAAGCTCTTGATAGCTCTTTTCGATAAAAAGAGATGTGTATTATCTATCAGTTCCTGGCCCAGTTCAGATTTGATAAGATATTGATTCTCATCAAGGCCAAGCATTTCACAGGTGTTCGGATTGCACTCCAAAAGAAGCTTTACCAATTTGTTGAAGCCATAGATCACAGTGTCAGTCTTATCATCTTCGTACTGTTCAAACTCCGTCAGTCCCAAAAGGTCTGATGGCATCTGAAGCGTGACACCTCTGAAATCAATATCGCTGTTGTCATTATTGGTGCCATAGGCATAGCTTCCGCCAAGGCCAAGGAGCATTATTCTGTTTCCAAGTCTTTCGTTGGCTCTGAGGAAGTCGTATTCCTCTGAATTCATAAGTTTTATAAAATCCATATCAATAACGCATCTTTCCTTGTTAATAGCCAATCTCTCTGCAGAACAGATCTACAGATTGTACTCTGGTTTCATTAGGACGATCACTGCTCTTCATTTGAATCTGTCCGTCTGCCCTGATTTCCAAAGTAATAGTTGTTCCATTAGACTTTTTTACAGTCATCTTCTCACCTGTAGGCGTTCCAGCCACATCTCCTTTATTTGAGTATTCCTCAGAAAAAAGGCTATGCCAACGACTCATGAATCTATCAATGATCTTTCTATACATTACAAAATCCTTTGGGTGAATCAGGAATATATATGAGCGCTGGGTTCCTTTATGGAATGTAAGGATTACCGGTTTTGCATCCGTAATCCTGTCAAACATCGCATTCTTATAATCATCCCACTGAGTATATGTTCGCCTACCTTTATGGCAGTAGTAAACAACATTGTAACCTTCGTTGTAATATCGTTTTATCTCATTGGGAAAGATATACTTATCTGCATTCTTGGCGAGATAATCGTTGTTGTCCATTAGTCCGTTGTCCGGGTCCATAAAGATCAACTCTGAACCTGCCAGTGCGTCCATGCTTTTATTGAACCATGTAATTCTTCGATGTTCTTTCTCCGGCGGATTTCCCTGAATTTTCAGAAGATCATCATAGTATAATGCATTGTCAATAATCCCAGAGTCCTGAACAGCCTGAACTGATCTATTTCCATTATCTACAAGTTTCTTTAAAGCATCAAAAACCACAGAATCATATCTTCGCATATCCTCTTTTTCCAGATAACTGATATGTTTGCCATCATTTGAACCATCATCTTCTGTGAGATACCAGTTTATTCCCACATTAACTCCGGCCTCAGAAAAGGCTCAAAGCAATGAGTATTTACTGTAATCACCAACATCACCTACATACTGATTTTTCATAGCGCCCCCTAATTACTTATTCTCTGAAGAATCCCTGCAACATCTACTCCAGGATGTGTAAAGTACATCCTGCATATCTGTTCAGAAAGTTCTTCTGGTATTTTCAGTTTTGCAGCTATCTCTTCGTGAGAATATCCCTTGTCGGCAAGTTTCATTGCTTTGGTAATGATCGAGTCTATATTCTTTGGTAGAGATCCTGTACTGCCAGTGGACTTTATAACTTTCTTTTCAAAAGAAAAATCGTTCTTTCCCCAGATCTCAAGAATCGCATATGAGACTTCCTGATCCGGTTTTCTTTTTCCACAACATCCGGGATTGAACCAAACCTGTCCATTCTTCTCTACAAGGGAATATTTATGGCTGTGACCATAAATAATTATGGGAAGATCCATAATGAAATCATCAATCTTTCCCTTGTTGTGGATCACATAGATCTTATTGCCTTCAAATTCGAGAAGTGCTTTCTCTGGAAGGTACACTGCCCAATCCTTGTCAGCATTTCCTCTGACCGCAGTCACCGGAGCTATCTTTTCAAGCTCATCAAGCACTTCCTTCTTATCAATATCTCCAGCATGAATTATGTGATCAACACCCTGCAGGCCTTCTATCACTTCTCTCCTGAGAAGGCCATGAGTATCAGATACAATACCTATTCTCATCTTATGTCTCCATCTTAATCTTCGGTTTCATCCTCTGTAAGATATGGTTTCAGCACTTTCATAATTTCTTTGTTCTGCTCAAGCAAGTTATAAACTCCATCTTCAGATAAAACTCCGCGCTTCAGATCTTCCGGATATAGTCCTTGCTCATCCGCCTCAAAGTCTTTTCGCCACTGCTTGTTGCCATAGTAGTCGGACAGCTTCTGAAGATCATCCTGCATATGCTGAAGGTCAAAGATGTTAGCCTCCAAGGCTTTGAGAGTTGTAGTGGCCTTTTGATATATTGCTTCCATCTTGTTCAGATTCGCCGGAACATTATCTCTCTGAAGGCACTTAGCGAAATGATTCTTCTTATGCTCGTACCTCTCGGCAGCTTCCTCCGGGAATAAATGAATACTTCTGTTGTTCAGGGCTTCAGCAACTCGCTTGTGAGCTTCCTCATCAGAAAAGCCTTCCTTTATCTGGTCCTTATATATTGCATACATCAGATTTGTGCAAAGAGCCTTGGCACGCTGCTTCAGATCTGAGTAGTGTTTTACTCTTGGAGGATGCTTCTTTTTGCTCATGGCTAGTTTCCTTCTTGTAATAATCAGCTTTTTAAATTATAGCAAAAAACTACACCACCGTTCACCGATAGCGTAGTTTCCATAATATCAACCTATTTTTTCATGCTGAAGTAAATGCCGCTGGATTACAATTTCCTAACTTAGTTTTTGTTTTGAGCTGTTGCCTCATCAAGTGTAGCCATGGTCTTTTCTTCCATGACCTTAGTGTTAACATCAGAAATAATTGATGAGGCAGTTTTTCTGATTATGTCCATGGAAGCTTTCAGCTCCTTGAGATCTTTGTCCTGACTCCAGCTGGCAATATACCCTTTTGTCGGTATCCGCATTTCTGATAGCAATATCTTTGGTCAGCCTTCCCATGATTATTGCCTTGTTCATACTTGTAATATTCCAAATAACTTACTTAATCATACTCAAATATTCCCTGAACAGCATCGGATACATTCATTATGTTTTCATACGAAAGAAAATCAACTCGGCTACATCCCCTCGCCTTGGGGTCAATGGCCTTTATCTGTTCACATATTACTGTGCCCGACTCACCATTCTTACCTTTCACTTCCAGATGTATTGGTCCGGCTGGAATCCCTGAAATCATTGGACATACATGAAATATACCCGTTGCTCTTATAAATGCATTTTTACTAACAATTACAAATAACTGCTTTTTAAATCCGCTAATCTTAATTATGTCCCCTTGATTAAATTCAGTCATAAAATTTCTCTCCCCACCGGTTCACCCCAGTCAAAATCGCAAACCGTTATTTCTCCGTTATATTCTGCCAACCTTTCTTCAAAAGTTTTATGGACAAACTGCTTCTTCAGCACAATTGTGTCATCCTTTATTTCAATGTCCAGTACATCAGAGTTTTTTAACTGCATTTTATCAAGTATATCCTTTGGAATTCTTATACCCTGACTGTTTCCCCAGGATCTTATTACTACTTGTTCCATGGAATCACCTCCTCATTATGTATATACATTATACAGTATAATTATGTGTGCTTCAACTTCCCTTAACCTCTGTCCGTCGCGCAAACTTAAAATAGCTGATCCCCTCAATCAGAGGGCAATCAGCTATTTTTTAACATCCAAATTATTCAAATATAATATTTCCATCGGCCACAATTTCAATTATAGCCTGTTCATTTCAGGTCCTATGGCTGCTCCATCTGCGATCACACAGATTTCATCGCCTTTATTTTCCAAATTTATTGTGGAAAAGATCTTTGATTTGCCACCCGCTGATTGGCACTGTATCCCACATTCTTCTCCAACCGATTTAAAAAACTCGTATCCTGAATTGGAATCTTCAGTAATCACAAGTTTCGGCTTTACAGGCATACTGCCATCAATATTCTTAGCATATACCTGATACATTTGTTGATATATCCTGTTTGTATTCTGATACTTACCCGAAGACTTTATGCCGTAGATTTCCTCAACGCTATATGGAAGATCATATAAGTTTTCTCTGGTAATAAGTACAAAATAATTATCGGATTCTTTTACATGTCTTGCGAATTCTTTTGTATGGATAAAAGCATTTTCCTCATCAATAAAGATTATATTCTCATGCACAGAAGACAGGATCACTTTCCAATCAGTCCCGGCAAGTGTGCGACAAGTCACATCGCAAATAAGTTCAATTCCACTGGACATGCCGAGATTCTGGTACTGGTTTATCATCTCGATAAGAGTTGTTTTTCCCGTGGCACTATCGCCTTGTATTATAGTGATATTTCTCTTTATCTCGAACTCATAATGAAGTTTATTGTTTTTTACAATAACTCTGTGCTTTCCCCTCATTGATCAGACATACTCCCCTGCAATCTCCACATATTCTTTCACGCTGTTCACAACGATGCCATTATTTAGGATTCTGGCTTTAAAATCCCCATCTCCAAAGTCCATCACATGTCGAAGATTGATAGTTAGATCCTTGCTCTCTGCAATTTTCAAAATCCATTTTGCGCAGTTATTTCCACAGGCAGAAGCATTAAATACTTTGCCGGTTTCGTCAAATGCCATGAGTATCAGAGTTTTTACACCACCCGACAGTTCCTTGGTTGAAATAGGTCCAAGGACAGGACTCTGGATAAGGTGAGGACCAACCACCTCAGACTTATCCACATCCTTTATCATCTCAACTGACAATGGAGCTGTAATCCAGTTATCTTCATAAGTATTGTCAAAATATGTCGGTGGATGATATATAGTATTGTCCGCGTTTCCAAAAATAATGCTTAACATACGTCCACCTCCCGACTATTGATATAGTAATTATACCATAACGAAAATACGATATAAAAAAAGACAATATACTTCGAAACCACATATATTGTGGTTTCAAAATATATTGTTTTTTATATTTATTTATCTAAACTCTTCAAAGTCGGGAAGAGCAACACATCTCTGATTCCTGCACTATTTGTCAGCAGCATGCAAAGTCTGTCGATACCATATCCGATACCGCCTGTAGGTGGCATACCGATCTCCAGGGCATTGAGGAAGTCCTCGTCGGTGTGCTCAGCCTCTTCGTCGCCTGCTGCCGCATTGGCATCCTGCATAGCGAAACGCTCACGCTGGTCGATAGGATCGTTGAGCTCTGAGTATGCGTTGCACATCTCCCAAGTGTTGATGAAGAGCTCGAAACGCTCAACCTTCTCAGGATCTGAAGGCTTCTTTTTGGTAAGAGGTGAGATTGCAAGAGGGTGATCCATGATGAATGTAGGCTGGATCAGCTCTTTCTCGCAGAACTCTTCAAAGAAGAGATTGATGATATCGCCCTTGGTGTGGCGGTCCTCAAACTCGATGTGGCGCTCCTTGGCAAGAGCCTTGGCCTCTTCGTCTGTCTTAACCTGATCAAAGTCAACGCCAGCATATTTCTTGATAGCATCGTTCATGGTAAGACGCTCGAAAGGCTTGCCAAGATCAATGATGTTGTCGCCGTAAGGGATCTGTGTTGTGCCGCAAACCTTCTCAGCAAGGTAACGGAACATGCTCTCTGTAAGCTCCATCATTCCCTCGTAGTCTGTATATGCCTGGTAGAGCTCCATAAGTGTGAACTCTGGGTTGTGTCTTGTGTCTGTACCCTCGTTTCTGAATACACGGCCGATCTCAAATACTCTCTCAAGGCCGCCAACGATGAGTCTCTTAAGATAGAGCTCAAGGGAGATACGAAGCTTTCTCTCCTCATCAAGGGCATTGTAATGTGTAATGAATGGTCTTGCAGCAGCACCGCCTGCGTTCTCAACAAGCATAGGTGTCTCAACTTCCATGAAGTCTCTATCTGCAAGGAAATTTCTGATCTCTCTGATGATGGCTGATCTCTTCTTGAAGGTCTCTTTTACCTCCTCATTCATGATGAGGTCAACGTATCTCTGTCTGTAACGGATCTCTGTATCTGTAAGTCCGTGGAACTTCTCTGGAAGTGGCATAAGAGATTTGGATAAAAGAGTGAGTTCCTTAACGTGCACTGAGATTTCCCCTGTACGTGTTCTGAAGGCAAATCCCTTAACACCAATGATGTCACCGATATCCATCTTTTTGAAATCAGCATAAGCCTCATCGCCGATGTCGTTTCTTGAAACATACAGCTGCATGCGGCCGTCTCTGTCCTGAAGGCCTGCAAAAGAAGCCTTACCCATGACACGCTTGCTAAGCATACGTCCTGCCAGGGAAACAACCTTGTCGGCTGGGATATCTTCAAAAGGAACAACTACTGCCTTGCCCTCTTCGTCAACTGGTGGTACAAACTCAAGTGCATCAAAATTGTCCCTGATATCCTGGGTGTGATGAGTCTGGTCGTACTTGACGATCTGGAAAGGATCCCTGCCCTGTGCCTGAAGCTCAGTCAGCTTGTCTCTTCTGACCTGACGAAGTCTTCCAACGTCTTCCTGTGGTGCGTTGTTTTGCTGATTATTCTCTGCCACGATATTTCCTCCTAGATTTTCGATGATAATATATAAGCCGACGATGGTTCGCCGGCTCAAATGTCACTTTTTAGACCTTGGAAAAGAGATTACTCTGCCTTGGTCTTGTCGATTGCAAGTACCTTGTACTTGAACACGCCAGCCGGTGTCTCTACAGAAACTGTCTGTCCCTTCTTGGCACCAAGCAGAGCCTTACCTACAGGTGACTCGTTGGAGATCTTGCCCTTAAGGCTGTTAGCCTCCTGTGAACCGACGATCTTGTATTCAAGATCCTCATTGAGCTCAAGATCACGGATCTTAACGTTACATCCGATGCTGATCTTGTTGGTATCAACGTCCTCTTCTACTACTACCTCAGCATTTTTGAGGATCTTCTCAAGAGCCTCGATCCTTGCCTCGATATCACGCTGCTCATCTTTTGCTGCGTCGTACTCAGCGTTCTCTGAAAGGTCTCCCTGCTCTCTGGCCTCTTTGATCTTCTGAGCAACTTCCTGACGCTTGTTTACCTTAAGGTCCTGAAGCTCATCCTCATACTTCTTAAGACCTTCATAAGTTAAGATGTTTTTCTTTTCCATAGTGCCTAAACAACCTCCATAAGAAAATCTAAATCTATATCTATATGTAAATACTATTCTTTCCCTTTTTAACTTTGCTATTATACTGTTATTTATTTCCTGTGTCAACAATAGTATCCTGAAGCATAACTCTGCCGCATGCAGCCTTCAGAGAAGTCATATCGGTCATCTGATTTATCTCGCCTCTGAACTTAGCGCTGCCTGGCATTCCTGTGGTGTACCAGGACACGTGCTTTCGCATCTCGCGGATCCCGATGTATTCCCCCTTATATTTAAGCTGCATATCTGCATGCCTTATGACTGTGTCGTAAATTTCCTGATTTGTTGGACGAGGACAGCTTTCCCCTTTTTCAAAAAAGCTGACAATCTCCCTGAAGATAAACGGATTACCCTGGGCTGCCCTTGCTACCATTACGCCGTCGCACCCGGTCTCTTCGAACATTCTCTTTGCGCTTTCACCATCCACCACGTCGCCGTTTCCGATGACCGGGATCTTAACAGCTTCTTTCACCTGTCTGATGATATCCCAGTCAGCCTTACCTGAATAGTACTGCTCCCTTGTCCTTCCGTGAACAGCAACTGCAGAAGCTCCCCCAGCCTCTGCTGCCAGTGCGCACTCCACTGCATTTACCATTTCGTCGTTGAAGCCTTTTCTTATCTTCACCGTAACAGGTCTGTCTGACACTTCAAAAAGAGCTCTAACTATCTTTTCAATCAGCTCCGGATTTTTCATTAGTGCTGAGCCTTCCCCATTTCCAACAACCTTTGGAACAGGACATCCCATGTTCACATCAAGGATATCGAAAGGCCTGTCCTTTATCATGTCGTAGGCTTTTTGCATGATCTCAGGTTCTGAGCCAAATAGCTGCAGTGAAACCGGATGCTCATTTTCATGGATCTCAAGGAGCATATTTGTATTGCGGTTTTTATAAGTAATTGCCTTGGCGCTTATCATCTCCATACACACAAGGCCAGCTCCCATCTCGCTGCATAAAACACGAAAAGGCAGGTCTGATACACCTGCCATTGGTCCTAGGATTATGTTATTTGGTAAAGTTACACTGCCGATCTGCAGCTTGCCGTAGCCTGCCATTCTTTTCTCCTAACAAGGAAGTTCTGCTCTCGCCTGCAAGCAGGCTCGCCAGAACAAGCTTCGCTCACGGAAATCAGAGATTTCCTATCTCAGCTTTCGTCGCTATCCAAAATATCTGCAGGATTCTCGTGAAGCACGTATATCCTGTAGTAAAGCCCAAGGGCCTCAAACAGATCCTGTCTCTTTCTTCTTACTTCGCTTACAAGAAGTCCCGCTGTGATCTCATCGTAGGTGATGTCCTCTTCGTCAGCGTTGGTCTCGATGGAGATGCTGCCATCCTCCTCAAAGACAATGGTAAAGATACCGCCTGCCTCCTGGGTAAAGAGGACGCTGATGATATTGAGCTCCTTCTTGATGCTGTCAGGGATCTGTCTGAAGATCGGGTTAAAATAGTACTTCTGCTCATAAGCGTTAGCTCCGCAAATAACTACTCTCTCCCCGGCAACCTTCTCAAACTCCCTTGCCTTGTTGGTCTTTTGCATCTCATCTATTTTGAGATCTTCTTTTGTCTCTTCCTGTTCTTCTTCAAAGTCGTCCTCAGGAATGATCCCTTCAAACTCTCTTTTATATTCTCTTTCAAAATCCTTAGCGCTCATATTTCTCACTCCGGTTGATTGTCATCTTCAAATTCTTTGCTCTGGGGCTTGTGTTTCCTGTTCTTGTCATACAGGATCTGAAGTCCCTTAAGTGTCAGTGTCGGGTCGTAGATATCTATGGAATCTGTCTCGTTGGCGATGAGCCTTCCAAGACCGCCTGTGGCTACGACCTTCATTTCAGGGCAGTTCGAAGCTTTTTTGATCTCGTCAATGATATACTCCGTCTGTCCGATCTGTCCATATATGAGACCTGCCTGCATACTGGATATTGTATCCCTTGCAAGAATGCTTCCTGGCTTTTTGATCTCGATCTCAGGAAGCTTGGCTGTTCCCTCCCAGAGAGCAGAAGCTGAAATCCTGATGCCTGGTGAAACGACACCTGCGTAGAACTCGCCCTTTTCATTTATAGGAACATAGGTTGTTGCAGTGCCGTAGTCCACAACCAGCACCGGTCCGCCGTATATCTCAAATGCTGCAACTGAATCAACGATAAGATCCGGGCCAACTTCCTTGGGGTTGTCGATGGTGACCTTGATACCAGTCTTGATGCCAGGTCCAACTATGTATGGCTTTTTATCTATGTACTTAACAATGGCGTTTACAAGCGCGTGCATGACCTGTGGCACAACGCTGGCGATCATGACACCCTCGATCTCTTCTTTTTTAACTCCGTTCATGCCAAGCATGGTAAGGAGCTCCACTCCGTACTCGTCGGAGGTGCGGGCTGTCTTGGACATCATTCGAAATGACGTCGTCAGCTCTTTTCCCTTAAAGACTCCAAATGTGATATTGGTATTACCTACATCGATAACTAAGATCATAGCTAGCCTCCATTTCAATCGTCACCTGCTGCCTGTGCAGCTTGGCGCGCGGCCATTCATACGTAGCTGTAAAGTCCTCTTACCGACACCTCTCCGGCGCCGACTGTTCTGATATCTCTATGGTGAGAGCCTGCCTGCTCTCCTGTCACGTCCACAAGAAGTTCTCCGAGGTCCGTAATTCCAAGGGCAGTTCCTACTGTTCCGCTCCTTACATCCCAGGCAGCTGGAGTTCCTCCGGTCTTGCCCGAATCCAGAATTTTCACCTTTTCACCCTTGTTGATGAGCCTGGATTCGTACTGCTCTTTTAAATAAGACAAATCGTAGCCCATCTGGAACTTTTCGTAGTTTTCTTCAAACCGCTCCATGACCCGCGCCACCACAAGGCTCCTGTTAACTCTTTTTCCGGTCTGGGTCAAAAGAGATCCAGCAACGCCTTTTATCTCATCCGGGAAATCAGTCATGTTTACATTGATCCCAACGCCGATGACAACATCCCTTATGGAATTGTCCGGGTTCATGTGAAGCTCTGTAAGAATACCACAGATTTTTTTCTTGTCAATAACAACGTCGTTGGGCCACTTGATCTGTGCCCAGAGCCTGCTGCCGTTTGATGCGGATTCCTGGGCCACCGCGGCATCTTCCAAAGTACCTGCCTGAGCCAACGCGGCATCTGCGCTTGTTTCTGCAATTGCCAGGTCAACACCCTCTGCAACAGACAGTCCCATTACCAGCGTCAGCATCGATATCCTGTCTGCCGGAGCTGTAGGCCTTATCACCAGGCTCATGGCGATGTTGGTACCAGCTGGAGTTTCCCAGCTCCTGCCACGGGAACCGCGACCAGCTTCCTGCTTGTCAGCAACCACCAGCGTTCCGTGGGCAGCGCCCTCTGCAGCCATGTCCCTGGCGTCATTGTTGGTTGAACCCGTTACATCCTTATATACAATATTGCAGGCAGCCCACCTGGTGGTGAGCCGCCTTTCTATTTCTTCCTTGTTAAGCATTTATTCTCTTCTTGTCTTACCGCATTTATTGCGCGGTCTTTACTTCTTAAGTGTAGCGTACATAACTGCCTTGATGGTGTGCATCCTGTTCTCAGCCTCTTCAAAGACAATTGATCTGTCTGACTCAAAGACTTCATCAGTAACTTCCATCTCATCAAGTCCGTATTTCGCCTTAATGTCTTTTCCTATACCAGTATTGAGGTCGTGGAAAGAAGGCAGGCAGTGCATGAATACGCACTGTGGTCCGGCGTTGTTCATAATGTCCATGGTTACGCGATAAGGCTCAAGGTCCTTAATGCGCTCCTCCCAGACTTCATCAGGCTCGCCCATGGATACCCAGATATCAGTGTAGATAACGTCTGCTCCCTTGGTTCCCTCAATAGGATCCTCAGAGAAATCAA
>CAMVJI010000006.1 GCA_947167765.1 uncultured Butyrivibrio sp.
CAAAGGGAATGAGACAGGGAGCCCTTCCTGGAGAGGATTACGTAGAAGCAGGAAGAGATTTTGAAGAGTCAGTTAAGGCTGCCAAGTATCTTAAGGATGCTGGCTACGACATGCTAAACTGCGACAACGGAACCTACGATGCCTGGTACTGGGCTCATCCTCCGATCTATATGCCGGAAAACTGTAACCTTCAGGACGTAATAAACCTGCGAAAAGAAGTTGATGTTCCAGTTGTCTGTGCAGGCAGGATGGATCCAAGGGTTGCTGCTGATGCTATTGCGTCAGGCGAGATTGACGGAGCAGGATTTGCCAGACCTTTCCTTGCAGATACCGAGTGGGTTACCAAGCTCATGGAGGGAAGAGAGGAAGATATAAGGCCATGTATCCTTTGCCACAACGGCTGCTTTAACATGTGCCATTACAAGGGCGTTCCAAATGACCAGGCCCTTTCAGATTCCCTGCACCTTGCAAGATGCGCAGTAAACGCTGAGACAATGCAGACGGACAAGCACTATATCAGGAAGGCCAAGCACCCAAGTACTATCTATATCGTTGGCGGTGGCATAGGCGGAATGGAGTGCGCAAGGGTACTTAAGCTCAGGGGCCATAATCCCATTATCTATGAAAAGAGCGGCGAGCTTGGCGGAACCTTTATCGCAGCCAGTGCCGAATCCTACAAGGGTAAGCTCCGTGACCTTCTTGCCTGGTACAGAAGACAGATGGAAGTTCTGGGCGTTGAAGTGCATTTAAATACAAATATAGATGACCCAAGGAAGTTTGGAAGAAAGAGCGATATCATAATCGCCACAGGATCAAAGCCAAGAATCCTTAAGAATGTTCCTGGTCACGAGAAGATGATTGAGGCCTGCGAGTTCCTTAGGGGAGCAGAGGTTGGACAGAAGGTTGCAGTAATAGGCGGAGGTCTTACTGGATGTGAGATCGCCTACGAACTTGCTCTTATGGGCAAGGAGCCAATTATCGTTGAGATGAAGGATGACCTTGTTTCCCAGACTGGCGTTTGCCTTGCAAACAGCTCATATCTTCGTGAGTACTTTGCTCTTCACAAGACTCCTGTATATCTTGAGACTTCTCTTAAAGAGGTTCGTGACGGCTCCATCATCTGCTCAGGTAAGGATGGAAAAGAGATAGAGATCGCCTGTGACAGTGTCATCAGTAGCGCAGGTTATATCCCTGATCCTGTCACCAAGGAAAACGACAGGACCAGCAACATGGACTATGTCGGAGACTGCCAGAAAATTGGTAATTTAAGGACTGTTATCTGGCGGGCATATGAGGTTGCTATGAGGATGTAAGGGGGGTTACTGGGGACAAGACACGGGGACGGTTCTACTGTCTTATTTTATCAAGATAAAACAAGACAGTAGAACCGTCCCCGTGTCTTGTCGCCAGTAACTCAGCCAGAAAATTTTTCTTGACAGTATAATTATGCAATGATATTATTCTTTTAATTTAATACTTCAAACCGATGAAGTGGAGATAACGGTAATACATGACCTCACAGAGAGTCCGGGAAGGTGCGAGCCGGGCAGGAAACAGATTATCAAATGGACCACAGAGGGTGCAGAGGAACAACAGTATTCTGCAACGTGAAGGCATACGTTAGTTGCCCGGGATATGAAGGTATCCTATAAGAGCACGGGTCAAACCGTGAAGGCAAGGTGGCACCGCGGATAGTGGCGTACATAACAGTACATATTCGTCCTTGACAGAAACAAAGAGTTTTCTGTCAGGGATTTTTTTGCGTGTGAAGCAGAGCCATGCAGCTGTCAGTGCATGAATGCTTGCATGCAAATGCACTGGCAGATATATGGCGAGCGACACGAACGAGGAAATGCGAAGCATTTTCGAGTTTGTGGCTGCTTCACACAAGAAGGAGGATCAGGACATGATCAAAGAAGCAATCGTAAAAATCGTAAACAAAGAAGACCTTACCTATGATGAAGCCTACAGCGTGATGAATGAGATTATGAGCGGCGAGACGACACCTACTCAGAACGCTGCATTTTTATCCGCTCTTTCAACCAAGAGCGCAAGGGCTGAGACAACTGATGAGATCGCAGGCTGCGCAGCAGCTATGAGAGACCATGCAACCAAAGTGGACACTGGTATGGATGTGTTTGAGATTGTTGGAACAGGCGGTGATAACGCAGGAAGCTTTAACATATCTACAACATCAGCTCTTGTTGCAGCTGCAGGCGGTATGAAGGTTGCCAAGCACGGAAACAGAGCAGCTTCCTCCAAGTGCGGAACTGCTGACTGCCTTGAAGCTCTTGGAGTAAATATTCAGCAGAGTCCTGAAAGATGTATAGAGCTTCTTAACGAAGCTGGGATGTGCTTCTTCTTTGCACAGAAGTACCACACATCCATGAAGTATGTAGGAGCCATTAGAAAAGAGCTGGGCTTCAGAACAGTGTTCAACATCCTTGGACCACTTACAAATCCGGGATCTCCCAAGATGCAGCTTCTTGGCGTATACGATGAGTACCTGGTTGAGCCACTGGCTCAGGTTCTTGTAAGCCTTGGTGTTGAGAGAGGAATGGTTGTCTACGGACTTGATAAGCTTGATGAGATTTCACTTAGCGCCGACACCAAGATTTGCGAGATCAAGGACGGATGGTACAAGACCTACGTGGTTTCCCCTGAGGAATTTGGATTTAAAAAGTGTGATAAGAGTGAGCTGGTTGGCGGAACTCCTGAGGAGAACGCCAAGATTACCATTGACATATTAAAGGGAGCTAAGGGTCCTAAGAGAGATGCGGTACTTTTAAATGCAGGCGCATCTCTTTATATCGGAGGAAAGGCGCAGAGCTTTGCAGAAGGAATTAAGCTGGCAGCAGAGCTTATCGATTCTGGGAAGGCCCTTGAAACACTTGAGAAAGTAAAAGAAGTAAGTAACAGACCGGAGTAAGTTTTATTAAGAAAGATGAGTTAATACTATGACTATTTTGGATGAGATAGCTTCATATGCTAAGGAAAGGGTGGCTCTTGCAAAAGAAAAGGCGCCGCTTCATACAGTAAAAAATGCAGCACTTTCTATGCCAAAGGGAGATTTTTCTTTTGAAAAGGCCCTTAGGAAGGATGATATTTCTTTTATCTGTGAGTGCAAGAAGGCTTCTCCTTCAAAGGGAATCATTGCTGAAGATTTCCCATATCTTGACATTGCAAGAGACTACGACAGAGCAGGAGCTGACTGCATCTCAGTGCTTACAGAGCCCAAATGGTTTCTTGGAAGCGACAGGTATCTGGAGGAGATAGCTAAGGCTGTAAGTATTCCGTGTCTCAGGAAGGACTTCACAGTTGATGAATACATGATCTATGAAGCCAAGGTGCTTGGCGCCGGCGCAGTTCTTCTTATCTGCTCTATACTGTCAGGTGAACAGATAAAGGAATATATGGCAATATGTGACGAGCTTGGCCTTTCGGCTCTTGTTGAGACCCACGATGAAAGAGAAGTAGAGATGGCCATTAGGTGCGGCGCCAGGATCATTGGTGTAAACAACAGAAACCTTAAGGACTTTACTGTGGATACGGAAAATAGCAGAAGGCTAAGGGAGCTTATTCCAAGAGATGTTATCTTCGTATCCGAGAGCGGCGTTAAGAGTGCAGAAGATGTCAGGATACTTAAGCAGATTGGAGCTGACGCGGTACTTGTAGGAGAGACACTTATGAGAGCTGTGGATAAGAAAAAGAAACTATCAGAGCTTAAGGGGCTTTGAATGTGCTTAGGGATAAACAGTTACTTTTGTCCCAAGGAGGCAGACATGACACAGATCAAACTGTGCGGCCTATCAAGAATGGCTGATATAGAAATTGTAAACGATCTTAAGCCTGAGTACATAGGATTTGTATTCTGGGAAAAGAGCAGCCGCTATGTATCAAGGGATGAAGCCCTGAGACTGAAAACAGCTCTTTTGCCTGGCATAAAGGCAGTCGGGGTGTTTGTAGATGAAGATGTATCCAAGGTTGCAGCGCTTTTAAAGGATGGCATTATTGATGTGGCTCAGCTTCACGGACATGAAGATTGCAGGTACATAGAGAGATTAAAAGAGCTTTCCCCAGGGAGCGAGATCATAAAGGCCCTTAAGGTCAGAGATAAAGAAAGCTTATTAAAGGCGCTTGATGGATTTGCATTGGCCGGCCCGGATTTCTTTTTACTGGATTCCGGCACTGGAAGCGGACAGACCTTCAACTGGGAGATAATTAAAAGCTTTGAAGTTACAAGAACCATCGAAGAATCTTCGAAGGGATGGTTTCTTGCAGGAGGCCTTGATACAGGAAACGTAAAGGCAGCTATTAGCGAGCTTGGGCCCATGGCAGTTGATGTGAGCAGTGCAATCGAGACAGAAGGTAAAAAAGACCCGGAAAAAATGAGAGCATTTGTAAGAGCAGTAAGAGACATGGATTGCAATAGTCTGTGATGAAGAATAAGGAGAAATGGCATGACTAACAAAAACGGAAGATTTGGAGTACATGGCGGACAGTACATTCCAGAGACTTTGATGAATGCAGTGATAGAGCTTGAAGAGGCTTACAATCACTACAAGAACGATCCTGAGTTTAATAAAGAGCTTCAGACTCTTTTTAACGAATACGCAGGAAGACCATCCCTTCTGTACTACGCAGAAAAGATGACCAAGGACCTGGGCGGTGCCAAGATCTATTTAAAGAGAGAGGATCTTAACCACACAGGATCCCACAAGATAAACAACGTTCTTGGGCAGGCTCTTTTGGCAAAAAAGATGGGAAAGACAAGGCTCATCGCTGAAACAGGAGCTGGTCAGCACGGCGTTGCAACAGCTACAGCAGCAGCTCTTATGGGCATGGAGTGCGTTGTGTTTATGGGAGAAGAGGACACCAAGAGGCAGGCTCTTAACGTGTACAGGATGGAGCTTCTTGGGGCTAAGGTAGTGCCTGTCACAACAGGAACAGCAACCCTTAAGGATGCGGTGTCAGAGGCTATGAGAGAGTGGACCAATAGGATAAGCGACACTCACTACTGTCTTGGTTCAGTTATGGGACCACACCCATTTCCAACAATCGTAAGGGACTTCCAGTCAGTAATTTCAAAAGAGATAAAAGAGCAGATCCTTGAAAAAGAAGGCAGACTCCCAAGTGTAGTTTTGGCCTGCGTAGGCGGCGGATCAAACGCCATCGGAAGCTTCTACAATTTCATAGAAGATAAGGATGTGCGCCTTATTGGCTGTGAGGCAGCTGGAAGGGGCATAGATACCTTTGAAACTGCAGCTACAATAAATACTGGCCGGCTTGGAATCTTCCACGGAATGAAGTCATATTTCTGCCAGGACAAGTACGGACAGATTGCTCCTGTATATTCAATCTCAGCAGGTCTTGATTATCCCGGAATCGGCCCTGAGCATGCTCACCTTCATGATATTGGAAGGGCGGAGTATGTTCCTGTAACTGACGACGAGGCAGTAAACGCCTTTGAGTATCTTTCTAAAACAGAGGGCATTATTCCTGCCATTGAATCAGCCCACGCAGTTGCCCATGCCATGAAGATCGCACCAAAAATGAATAAGGATGAGATTATCGTAATTACAATCTCAGGACGCGGCGACAAGGACTGCGCAGCAATCGCACGATACAAGGGTGTTACATATGTAGGGGAGGATGAGTGATGAGTAATACTAAAAAAGCTTTTGAAAACGGCAAGGCATTCATCGCCTTTATAACCTGCGGCGATCCTGACCTTGAGACCACTAAAAAGACTGTAATAGAGATGGCGGCTAATGGAGCAGACCTTATAGAGCTTGGTATTCCTTTTTCAGATCCAACAGCAGAGGGCCCTGTTATCCAGGGAGCAAACCTTCGCGCACTAACAGGGGGAGTTACCACCGACAAGATTTTTGACATGGTGCGAGAGCTTCGAAAAGAAGTATCTATTCCCATGGTATTTATGAGCTACGCAAATGTAGTGTATTCCTATGATGCAGATAAGTTTATAAAGACCTGCAATGAGATCGGAATAGATGGACTTATCCTTCCGGACCTTCCCTTCGAGGAAAAAGGAGAGTTTGAGGATGTCTGCAATAAATATGACGTGGACCTTGTATCCCTCATTGCACCCACATCAGAAAACAGGATCGCCATGATCGCCAAAGAGGCTAAGGGCTTTATCTACGTGGTATCAAGCCTTGGAGTTACAGGCACAAGAAAAGAGATAACAACAGACCTTGATTCCATTGTGGCAGCCATAAGAAAGAGCACTGATATTCCCTGTGCCATTGGCTTTGGAATCTCAACTCCAGAGCAGGCTAAGAAGATGTCTGATATATCTGACGGAGCAATTGTGGGCTCAGCTATCATCAAGATAATTGAGAAATACGGAAGAGACTGCCCTAAGTACGTAGGTGAGTACGTACGCTCCATGAAGGATGCCATGAGGTAACCAATAGTTCTTTTACAAATCTGCCCTGACATGGTAATATATATTCGCCGTGTTAGGGCTATTTTTATGTAAATAATTGTTTTAAAGGAGATATATTACCATGAAATTGGGAATCGTTATTTGAGCACCTTTTTCATATATCTCCATAAAACTTTATAAATCTCTTTAAAACCGCATAAACACATGATTTGTGGATGATTTACCTCACATAAAACTTGTTATAGATTCATATATTTTATATTATTTTGGCACTCGCGTGGCACTCGATGTGGCACTCGACATGGCACTCATTTTTGGTAAACCTAGTAGTTTAATTTTCAGTGTCAAAGGAAATGTAACTTAATTGATCCAGCCCCAGATTAGCAAATCATTTATCAGTACAGGACATAAGGTCTTGTACTGATTTTTAATTGTTGCTGGGTACTTATGGTTAGTAGGGATGTCTTAGCCAGATGTTTTTTCAATCATAAAAGAAGGTTGTATTTTACTGAGATAATTGATGATTTTTAACATGCTGATATAATTAAACGTCAGGGGAATCTTTATTTGGAGGAGAGGTACCTTACTGTATATAATCCTGATGAAGAGGAGTTATCTCTTATCGGAAAACTGGCAAATGCTGAGGGATTATTCCTTTGGAGGGGCTAATAAGATATTTGATAAATTCTTTCTATGCAAATGGGGGAGATGATGAAAAAGAAATTATTTGTTGTGATGGGGATAGTTTTAGTAGCAGTTATATGTGCTTTTTGTCTTTTTAGCACAGGATCAGAAATAATTGGCGGACCAGATAATCCAATAACCATTTATATTTCATCTAACATAAAAGGCGACAAACTATTCTGGCTGTATGAAAAAGGTGGAATAAATGTAATATGGGGCGATGCACTCGAGAAAAAGGACACACATGGAGGCTTTCATGCGGACGGGAGCAGCTTGTACACTTACCAGTATACTGACAGCTCAATGGAACCTGAAATGGAAGAGTCAAAATTATGGAAAAGGCTGCCTTTCTCAGAAAATGTTTCTAATCTGATCAATAACGAGTTTGATGAGTGTGCTTCGGCTATTCCGGAGATTGCGAATGGCTATTATTTCTTCTATGATCGTCACTCTGAGATTAAGGATCCATATGATGAATCGGAATTGTGGAACAGACATTCAATAAACTGCACAGTAGCTATATATGATGCTGATGAGGATATTTTATATGTTTTTGAAGAAGATACGTAAGGGAATAATAATACGAGCTGTGATTGGCATGTTATTGCTAATGATGGTCTTTCAGCTAAGTGCTTGCGGGAAAAAGACAGAAGAATCTCAGGAAGCGTCTTTTTATATCCCACAAGTATACAGGTGTTCTTTTGTTTCGCTGTCTGAAGAAGATGGCCATAGGAATACTTTTAGACACAAGATGCAATATGATCTTAATGATTTCTACAGGCACAACGACAGCTATGAAGCAATTTTCAGGCTCTACAGGAATGCTTCAGCTAACAGCTTCCTGTTTGAAGTAGTTGATGACAATTTTGGAATAGAGACGCTTACAAGTAAGGACAAAGACCATTTCCACTATGTTGTAATAGATTTGTGTGAAGAAGAACTGTTCCCGGGGACCGAGCAGATGTATCAGACTATGGTTTATGATGTGGAAGCCGGAAACTTTTGGCTTGGAGAAGATTGCGATCATTTACATGCGTATGGTAAATGTGCAATAGAAGGTTATAGAGCTGATACAGATCTGCTTGCATATGTAGAAGGCAAGTGGGAAGTTCCGGAATGCATGACGTTTTATGAATATCTTTGTTCTATGGACTGGTTGAATAATACTTAATGAAATCGACTTAATATCAGAATGTATTGGCCTTCAGGATGTAGATTTCTTGAGGCTTTTTTGTGAGAGTAAAAAAATAAAGAATTATGTGTTAGGTTTCAGTAACCTGAATTGTATTAAATATAGAAGGCCTTCTAAAAGATATCAGAAAGTGAGCAGACGCATGGAGGAGAAAGAAGCAAGACGATTGGTGGAGAGCTATACGGATATGATCATGCGCATTGGTACCAATTTTATTGGCGGTATGCAATCAAGTAGATTGTAGACCGCTTTTTCTTTGTATAGATTATTTGATGATTTTTATCATGCTGATATAATTAGAAGTCGGGGAATATTATCTTGGAGGAGAGGTATGAAAAGAAGAAAAGCTCTTGTGGGAATTCTTTTAAGCATGCTTGTTTTGTCTGCATGCTCTTTTTCAAATTTAAAAGAAGAAAATGTTGTTCCTGAAAATATAAACACTGAAGAAACAGATTCAGCAGTGTCTTATGATACTGCCTTGATAGAAGATGTCTTTGAGCCACATATGCCTGCTCACCAGGGAATCTGGCAGGTTTCTGATTATGGCAACATCAGCTACTATTACGAGTTTGGTGCTGAAGACAGTGGAAGACGAGTCAGGGCTAATGAAGGTAATATCGAAGAATTTACCTATGAAGTGACTGATGAAGAAAACCTGGTCTTTCACTATGATAACAGAGATGAATATGCTCACTTCTCTTTTGGCGATGACGGTAAACATCTTGTTCTTACCTACAAGGACTATCAACAGTCTCTTTTGTGGGTTTCCCATGGAACTTTGGAAGATATGGGGGGACTTGGTCTTAGCTTCACCGCAGAGGATGTGACGCCTTTTGGTTGCACGCTGAAGTATACACAGAACGGAGGATATGTTACAGGTGAAATTACTGAGGATAAGAGCTTTAGCATAATTCTGCATGATGAGGGTGATAACGAATGGGGATTCACAGATTACTTTGGAGATGAAGAACAGACTTTTACTATTGAAAAAGACTCATCTGGTAGCTTGACGCTTGATTGGTCAAGCAAAATAGGAATACTTAAGCCCGGGGAATATGTGCTTGCCTTTAACATTAAGGATGTTAGAAATGTAGGCGGAGACTGGGACTCTTTTGATTACAGAGTATGGTTTACCGTTCCGGATATAGATGCAGAAGAACTTATAGAAAAGGCAGTGACAACCTCAGGGGCAGATAGAAATGATGTTAGAAACTATGCTGCTTATGATTATGATGGCGACGGTTATTTAGAAGCTTTTGTATTCATAGGATCTGAAACAGATGAAATGTGGTCCACATGTTCAGGAACAGTGTGGTTTGTTGATGACGATAACTGTGAATCGGTTCAGGAAAATGAGAGCTTTTTTGTCTATGGAAATAAAGTGATAGATATGGTTAACGTGGATGGACATATCTTTGCTCATACCAGGGTAGCATATGCCACAAGCACGGTATCTTATCTGTATTATGTAAAGGATGGAAATTGCAGAGAATCTGAAATTTCAGGGCTTGGCTCTTTCTTTAAATCTGACTATACTGATGGCTACAGTGTTTCTGTAAGTGCATATGACTATTGCCTGGATTATGATGAAGGCAAAGAAAGCGAAGGGCTGTACACCGGCCACACATGGAAGCATTACTACTTTTATTATGACGAGGAAACAGAAGATTTCAAGGAATATGTAGGAACGCCCATCACTGAGAGCGAACTTGCAAGTGAGTGTGGCTTTGATCTGGTTGGTGATATCAGAAAAGAAGGGTATCAGATTGATGATATTTTCAAAAGAGATAACGGCGTTATAAATGTAAACTACTCTAAGACATCAAAAGGTGGTGGCACAGTTTCAGTGGAATACCACAATGCTACTTACAATGTGAACACCCAGAGATTTGCTGATGCCTGGGACTCCAATGCGAACACCTGGGAGAACTCAGATTTCGGCGGAATATATTTGAGCGCTATTACAGAATGATTTGTTGTTTCTAAGAGGTATTTAAGTATAGATAATGGGTGAAAGCGAAGTTGATGATGTAATGGCAGACTTTATTTTTTCGGATTTTTACAGAACAGTTGTATTATCTGCATTATCCGCCCTCATTGCTTTTTGTGCACGGAATGTGGATAAAAGAAAGAGAATATTAGCGTTGGCAGGGTATGTAGTAATTATGTTTATGCCTTTCATTTGGATATTTATTATATGCATGATTTTTGCTAACTTTGATTCTGAATCAATAAAAGCAATCGTTCCTTTGGAAATAAAGTGGATTTTATATTTTACTGCAATCACAGTATTACAGTTTGCCACTTATCGATTGCTTTGGGAAAGCAGAAAAACATATAAGGTTTTGGCATTGTTTCTTTGCGCTGTTATTGTTATACTTCCATTTTTCACATTGCTCTTTAAAGATTTAATTTATTGGAATGTGTGACAAAAATTTGAAAGGTCGAGAGATAGAAGTGAGAATATGAAGAAAAGAAGAATTCTTATACTTACATTGGTGATGTGTCTTGCTACAGGATGTGGCATGCATGGTGAGCTTTCGATAACTAGAGAGGAGAATAGCGAGAGCACTGCTGAAGAGACTCTTGATGAGGTTAATTATGATGAAAGCACAGTAGAAACGACTCGGAATAAGGACGACATTTTAGAAATAGATATAACAAAAATAATAGAAGATCATCGGAGGACATAATTAATGAAAAAAAAGATTATTATATTGATTATTTCTACTACATTGTTAATTTCAGCATGTACGCATGCGAAAAATGCTGATTCTAATCAATCAATTGGAAACACCTACTCTTTAGAAATACAGGAAAACCCAAACGGTGAAACTACTAATGATTCTTCCTTTCCTGAATCTAATACTGAAAACTACAGTAACTATTCTGGTATATATACTGATGATAGTAAAGATAATGCTTCTTTATCTGTTTCAATAGATAATAAGAATCACCTTACTGGAAACATATTCCATGCACCACATGGCCATGAATCAGAAATAGATTTTGATACTTATATAGAGAATGATACTGCTAAATATTCATACACAGAAGATGGCTGGGGCGGAAAAGGCACATTGGTATTTGAATTTTTAGATAATCAGATTAATATCAAAGTAGAAGACCATATCACAGCTGAAAACAATTCCATTGGATACGGAATACAAGGTGAGTATACTTTTCGAATAATTGATTCCAAATTGGTGCAGTATTCATCACTTGATAAATACGATTCCTCATGGTCTGAAGATCAAATTATAGACGAAACATACAAGCGCAGCAAATATATAGATAACTGTAATTTTTGGAATGAAGTTGTAAATTATTGGGAAAACACACGCGAAGTTCGAGATATAGCTAATATATACACTTATCTTTTTCATACTGACACAATTAAATATACAAAATCTGATTTAGAAAACGAACCTAAACTGATTCTAAATCTTGGAAAAAATGAAATCTATGCAAGACATGGTTATATTTTTAAAGATGAAAACATTGAAAACTACTTTTTAGGACAAATTTGGTACGTACCTACAACATTCCCTGAAGATTTCGATGATAGTAGTTTATCTGAAATCGAAAAAGAAAATTTAGTATTATTTTCTGAACTGAGCCAATAATAAGGGAGAGCTTACGCTCTCCCTCTTTATTAAATCGTATTTCTTCCAAAACCAGTAAGATATAGAGGCTCACTTTATGATATCTAATACTGAATTATCTCTGTTCTATAGTCATCATCATCATATCCCTTAAATGATATAGAAACATGAGAATCATCTATCCACTCGACTATATAATCTGCATTTTTACCACATAAACCCGGACCGTCATCTTCGACAAAAACCACACCAGTATCTACAGAATTAAATATTGAGTATTGAACATAAATATGACTATATGATACAAAACCCAACCCATAGTCACGAGCGTACAGTCTAATCCCATTTGGAGAGGACGGGTTTAAATAAAACCTTTGAGCAATAATAAAATAATATACAAAAAATCCTATAAAAAAACCAAGTATAATAATTTTTGAAAAAGTTTTGACTTTTTTTCTAATCGTCATATATTTCCTTCAAATTCAATTGATATTTACCTACCACAAAAGAATACCACATAATAAAAAAGATAAATAGCCACTGACTTACTTCAAAGAAAAATATATATTCAAAAAAGGAGGTAGCATCAGTACTATGATAGAGAAAAAACTCGAAGAGACTCCCGAGCATAATAAAGAAAAGATCAGCCGAGTATTAGATTGCTGATTATTTCACGCCAAGGGCACCGGTGCTGAGCTCTGCTCAGCACCCTTGTTTTTTAGTTGCGAACCATCGGTTCGCAGTTTAGTCCCACTTGACTGTTTATTCTTTCTTAGACTTCAGTATCGTCAAGATTTCTGACATCGGCATATTTTATGCCGATTCTGTCAGCGATTGCGAATACTTCGCTTACAGAATGTCTTGACATGTGCCTTGTTTCAGCGATCATGTTCCTGGACATTTTCGCCTCTCAAAGCTCAAGAATAAGCTTCACGTTGATTTTTCTGGCCATTCGTTTTGGCCTCCCTTCATTAGATTTTTAGGATTGCAATCCCTCAAAAAATGGTAACTCAAATGAAGGAAATCTTTTATCACTTACATATTCTTCATGGTAGAATGAAGTAATAAAACACAAAGGGGCAAATCGATGGGAAGTATTTATGACAGCGCAGATATCTATGATTTATTGGAAGATGAAAACAGATACAATGCATACAAGAAACACTGGGAACATCTTTTTGAAGGGAAGAAAATAAACTCTATGCTGGACATAAGCATAGGATCTGGGAGTGTTACTATACCGGCATTGGATCTTAACATATCATTAAGCGGATCTGATCTAAGTGAAAATATGTTGAAAAAATGTTCCAAAAAAATATCTGATAAAGGATTCAGACCGGATCTGAAAGTTGCTGATTTTCGTGACCTGTCATGTTGGGGTGATCAAAGTTTTGACGTAGTGGCAAGTACTGGAAACGCAATCGCTTATGTTTCTAATGAAGATGTGAATCGTGTGATTGAACAGATGAATAGACATGTATCAGATGCTGGATACATCTATATCGATACAAGAAACTGGGATAAGATCTTAAGAGATAAAAACCGTTTCTACTTGTATAATCCGATTTTTATTAATGGCGAAAGAGTTAATTTCATGCAAGTCTGGGACTACAATGCGGATGGCTCAATGACTTTTAATTTACTGTATACTTTTGAAAAGAATAATGAAATATACAGAAAAGAGAAGTTTGATGAACACTATCATCCCGTTTCAAAGGAGCTTATACTCAATAAACTTCATGAATTGGGATATAGCGATATCCAGATTTTATGTTTTCCATCCTACTTCACAATGAAGAACTTTGATGAAACGGAATGGTATACCATCTTCGCCAAGAAAAATTAACCATAAATCAAGTGGTGCTATTGCATAAACAGGTGGTGCTCAATTGCGAACGGGCTGCGCTCGCAGCCCGAAATATTCAATTGCTGGAAAAGGCAAGCCGATAAGGCAGAAGACACACTTTAATCAGGCCGGATCTACAAACAACAAAATGAATACGTTTATCTCAAAAAGAACATAATCATAGGGGTTCCCTGAGGGGGTTCCTCGAGGGGAGACGGTGTCAGACCCCCCTTTCTGTCTGGATTTCATATGTTACAAAAGTGTTCAAGTCCGTATTGGATATGTAACAACATAATTGTAGTTTTATTAGCGGTTTACAGTAAGATTGTAGACCGCTATTTTTGCTTTCTATAGTCGCAAAAAAACACATAAAAAAATGCATTTATCGATGACTAACATAGAAGTGCGTAAATCATTGAATTACAAGCTTTATAATCTATAATTTATATTGAAGCAAGGCCAAGCTATCAAAGTATAGAAAGAGGTGATCTTGTGAGTGAAATAGCTCAGGGTATTAATGTATACTATGAGAACAAAAAGGAAGTAAGGAATATTGTGTTTTTTCCTGATGGCACATACAGGTACTATGATACTGGAGCGATGATTTTTGAGATTATCAGCGAAGAGGTATCATACATGCTTATTACCAAGGCCCTTAACATGATCAAGGTGTTTCCAGACTATTCAGTGGAAATGACTGTAGATAGCATAACTGATGGGTTCAAGTGGCTGTATGGGACAATTGAGAATGATGATCTGCCAGTTGCAACAGAACTTTTTAGAAGCAGTTTTAATGAAGCAATCGAACAGGTCCTTGAGAGAATGAAAACTGAAGATAGCAGCAAGGCTGTAGGAGAGTTCTTCTTAGAGTGCTACGATGAGTATCTGGATAATATTTTTGCTTTTATCGATTTCCTTGAAGCAATAGCAGCAGATGCAAGTGGAGTGGCTGATGAGAAACAAACAGAGATAGCGAGGCTTTTTGCTGATTCATCTGAAAATCTTATGGCGGTATATTCAAAGAAATGTAGTGTCCGACATGAGAAGGGTGCTGTTTCTGTAGAAACACATCAAATCACAAATTTATTACAACTGCTGACATTTGAGTATTGCAGACTGAAAAAAGAGAATAAGCTGCTTAAGCAATGTGATAACTGTGGTCGAATTTTTATTCCTCAGCATCGTTCAGACAGTATATACTGTGGTGCTGTTTCACCACAGAATCCAGAGAAAACATGTAGCGAAATCGGTGCTCAGCTCAAACGTCAAAAAAAAAGAAGCGAGAACCCGAAAGAACGAGAACATCATAATACCGTCTGTAAAACCTACAATTATATGAGAAGAGCTATAGAAAGAGGCGATTCAGATGACACTGTAGAGTATTGCAGGCGAAAACTCGACAACGAATATAAGAAATATAATATGGAAAAGGAAGGTGCATCTTATGATGAACGAACAGAATAATAAACCACGAATCAGTGACGAGATAATAATTGAGATAGTACGTAGTGTAAAAGAGGTTCTGATCGAGCTTATAGATCAGACATTTCAGAGTGAAATCAGGAAAATAGAGGGATAATACTTTCTAAGAGGCTATCGGCATTGCTGGTAGCCTTATTTTTTCTAACTTGACGTGTAGTCACTGACTACATATAATTAAATCATAGATACACGCATTGACTACATGAAAGGATGTGATCATTATGAAAAAGGAAATCTTTAATGTAGAAGGGATTGAGATTGAAGTCGAGAAATTCGACAAGAAAGATACTGATACAGAACGCAGACTTATGGCTTATAAGTTCAAAGCTATCAGAGAACAGACAGGCATGAATCGCAAGGACTTTTCTGACTGGCTGGGAATTCCGTACAGAACAATGCAGGAATGGGAACTTGGTCGCAGAGTTATGCCAGAGTATGTTCTCAGGCTTATAGCATATAAGGTTGCTAATGAGAAGCAGAAAGGAAGGTTCGATTATGATTCTTAAGATTATGGGCAAGATCGTAGCAATCCCTATGGTCATTTTATTTTCGGTTCTTTATTATATGCTTTACGGAGCATCAAACCTGTACTGCCGTGTGGCAGGAACGGCGTACACACTTTTAGGAATCTTCGCGATACTGGCGATTATAACTAAGCAGTGGATCGCTCTTGAAATCTTCGGTATATTGGCAGCTGCCGGATTTATTATAAAAATGTTGGCAGGTCATATACTGGGACTTCTTGACTGTGCGAAAGAGTATTTCGGAGCAGTTTTACATGGATAATTGATATCCTGCCGCAAAGTTCACGCAAAGTTCCATGAAAGTTCACGCAAAGTTCCCTCATGGTGCACCTTTTCAGGCATTTTCATACATGGTATATTTACAATGGACAAAGCGAACGGCAAACAAAACCGACTCGCCGAGTCCATTTTCTTTTGCAAAAGAATACCGGCAATTGTGAGCGTCAGCTTGTGACTACAGATGGTCATGAGTCTGGCGCTTTTCTTTTGCCCTGATCCAGGCAGAGGGTGACGACCTAACGCCTACAGTAAAAGAAAGGACAATTAAATATGGATTATGAAAATTTCAAAGAGCAGTTCGTAAACGATGTTAAGGAAAAGCTTTACGAGCAGGGAACTGAAGTTGATATCTCGGTAAATACCGTGAACAAGCTCAATGAGAGCTATGAGGCACTTACGATCAAGCCTGTGGATGCAGAGGTCGGGGTAAACATTCCGATTGATAAGTTCTACGGAGCTATCGACAACGGAGCTTCTTATGATGAGGTAGTTGATAGGGCAGTTAAGACTTATACCGATGGCATTGAAAACAAGCCGGACTTTGATATCGCTGCCTTGTCTGATTACAACCAGATGAAAGATAAGCTGGCTATGGAGGTTGTTTCCGCAGAGACCAACAAGGAGCTGCTTGAAACTGTTCCTCATAAGGATATGGAGGATATGGCAGTAGTTTACCGCTTCGTCATCAGTTCTGATGAAGAGGGCAGGGCTTCGGTTCTTATTACCAATAAGATGCTTGAGAATTACGGCGTTACTCCTGAACAGCTTCATGCTGATGCACTTGAGAATGCTCCACAGCTTAAGCCTATGGAGATCAAGGGTATGAGTGAGGTCATTGCTGAGATGATGGGAGTTGAGCAGGCAGAACTCATGGGAATCTATCCTGTAGCACCTGAGGATGAGCAGATCTTTGTGGCATCTGTACCCGATAAGGTACACGGAGCCGGAGTTCTTGCTTATCAGGACTTCATGGACAAAGCAGCTGAAAGGGCTGGTGGTGACTTCTTTATTTTACCTTCGAGTATTCATGAAATTCTGATTGTTCCTGACAACGGGAAGATGGATCTCAAGTCGCTGGAGTCCATGGTAAGGGAAGTAAATGCTACGCAGGTGGCGCCTTCCGATAAGCTTACCGACAACGTCTATCACTATGACAGCCAGGCTAAGATCTTTGAGCTTGGTGAGAAGTTCGTTGAGCGTCAGGCCGAACATGATGATATCTCTGAGGGAAAAGAGGAGAAAAGCTCAGTGATCAGTGAGCTGAAAGCCAAGAAAGAGGAAGTTGCCAAAACCCCTAAGAAAGATGTGATCGAGAAAGGATCAAAAGCAAAGGGTGACGAGGCACTCTGATCAGTAGGAAACCAATAATGAATAATAGCTAAACGGCTTATAAGCGTCGGAAAGAAGACAATCTTCAATCCGACGCTTTTTACATGCCGGGAAAGGATAACATGATGTCATTTGCACATAACGTAGCAGCTGCAACCGGAGTATACGGAGGATATCACGATTCACCGCTTGGAAAAAAAGACCCACTTAATCATCCCAAGAATTGTAAGCATGAGTGCTGCTACGGCTACAACAGAGCTTTTTGCTGGCCTTGTATGAAGAAAATTATGGGAGAGCACAATGCGGCTAAGAAAGTGACTCCTCAGGAAGGGTGATCATATGTATTTTGACTACTTTTATACTGAGCAGTCAGAGAATTACACATTCTACAGGATTCCCAAGGTGCTTTTTACAGACGATATCTTCAAGGATCTTACCACAGATGCAAAGGTGCTTTATGGGCTACTTTTAGACAGAATAAGTTTATCCAGGGAAAATGGGTGGATTGATGATGCCGGTAGAGTCTATATCTACTACACCATCAAAGGCGTTAAGAAATCCATGAAATGTGCCAATACCAAAGCCTGCGGCTTGTTGAAAGAACTCAATGAGTTTGGACTTATTGAGAGAAAGAAGCAGGGGCAGGGTAAGCCATCAATTATCTATGTGAAGGATTTTACCCGATTCCGAAAAGCAGAACTCTGGGGTTCTGATAAGGAGAATACTAAAGATACCAGATTCAGAATTCTAGATGATCGCAAAATGGAATCTATTAATACTGAGAGAAATAATACTGAGCTTAGTAATACTAATCCTATCCTATCAGGATTGGATGTGGATAAGGATGAGAGGACTATCTACAGGGATATTCTCTTTGAACAGCTTGATATGGCAATTCTTTACGATAGGTATCCGCTGGAAAAAGAGACACTTGATGCCATTATGGATCTGATGCTGGATGTTATCTGTTCTAAGCGGAAGACTATTCGTATTGCCGGGGATGACAAGCCTGTGAATGTGGTAAAGTCTCAGTTTTTGAAACTTAATTCATCACATATAGAATATGTCATGGATTGCATGCAGAGTAACGCTACAAAGGTGCGTAATATCAAGCAGTATCTGCTTGCGACTATTTACAATGCACCACTTACCATCCAGAGCTATTATCAGGCTTTGGTTAATAACGATATGGCTGAAGGGAGAATTTAATGGAAAACAACAAAATACAGACCCTCGAAATAAGCATCAAGCTTGATCCCATCAATGATGGGGCTGTTGTAAAAGAGATCGAGGATATAAGAAAGGATGAAGGGGCGCTTGTCATCGGGACCAACAGGGAGTCTCGCAGGGTTACGCCTGATGAGGCAGATGACATTATTGAGAAGCTTTCCGGTCACTGTGAGGGAGAGTTTATCGCTAATAAACCCTTTATAGCTATCTTCTATGAAGACAGAGCTTTTAATTATCACGGAAGCAGGTATTTCATCGGTTCAATGATCATTATGAAAAGCACTCGTAAAGGGCTGACTTTCCTGACAGGAGATGAGTTTGAGGCTGCTGAGAGAGCTTTTAAGAGCAGATTGGTAACTTTTATGATTAACGGTCAGAGCTATCTGGCATATGAACTGGTGTAATCATGTTCTTGAGCGAAAGGAAGTGATTAGTTGAATGAGGAAGTAGGATGCAAAACCGTTCATCTTGCATGGAATACAACAAAATTGTCAGGGAGACTTTTGGTGAAAGCCTTAATGCATTATAAGAATCAGCATGAGAAAAAGAAAGCTGAGGTTAAAGCGACCAAGAATGCTCCAATAAAAGGCAAACAGACCGTGAAACAGCTCATAGGACAAGGACAGGGCGTTTCTACAATGGATATCGGTGATACCGGAGTCCGAGATTTCAAGAAGATAGCCAATAAGTATGGAGTGGATTTCGCTATTACAAAGGACAAGACAGTAGATCCACCCAAGTACACGGTGTTTTTCAAAGCTAAGGATGCAGATGCTATAACTTCGGTGCTGAAGGAATATGCAGCAAAGCAGACAAAGCGTAAGAAATCTATGGAGAAAGACCGTCCAAGCATTCTTCAGAAACTTAAGAAATTCAAGGAGATTGTGGCAAAGACTCCTCATAAACAGAAGGAAAAGAGGAAGGAGCAGGAGCGATGAATAGAAATATAAAAAAGCTCCTCATCCTGAATATTCCATATGTGGTTGTGGGGCTATTTGGAACAAACATAGGAGAGGCTTTCCGTATTGCATCAGGTACTAATGCATCAGAAAAAGTGCAGAGTCTGGTGCTGGACGGATGTTTTGGAACAGCTTTTGCGAATCCGTTGCCAAGTCTTAACCCAAGGGACCTGCTTGTAGGCATAGGTATAGGCGTAGCTCTGAAACTTGCTGTATATATCAAGGGGAAGAATGCCAAATCCTTTCGCCACAACAGAGAATATGGATCTGCCAGGTGGGGCAAAAGAGAAGACATAGAACCTTATATCGATCCTGTCTTTGAGAATAATGTGATTCTTTCGCAGACAGAGCGCCTTACCATGAACAGCAGACCGGCAAATCCAAAGTATGCCAGAAACAAAAACGTTCTTGTAGTCGGTGGTTCCGGTTCAGGAAAAACAAGGTTCGTGATTAAACCTAATATCTTGCAGATGCATTCAAGCTATGTGGTAACCGACCCTAAGGGAACCGTGATCAATGAAGTGGGTAATGCTCTTTTGAAGAACGGCTATCAGATGAAAATCTTTAATACCATCAACTTCAAGAAATCAATGCATTACAATCCATTTGCCTATGTACATGATGAAAAGGATATCCTAAAACTCGTAACCACGCTGATTGCGAACACTAAAGGCGAGGGCAAGAGCAATGATGAATTTTGGGAAAAAGCAGAAAAGCTGCTGTATTCAGCACTTATCGGCTACATTCATTACGAAGCCCCTGAGGAAGAACAGAACTTCTCAACCTTGCTTGAAATGCTGAATGCTATGGAAGTAAGAGAAGATGATGAGGAATTCAAGAATCCTGTGGACCTCATGTTTGAGGAACTGGCAGAAAGAGATCCTGATCACTTTGCAGTAAGGCAATATGCCAAGTACAAATTGAGTGCCGGCAAGACCGCTAAATCCATACTTGTTAGCTGCGGAGCGAGGTTGGCTCCATTTGATATCAAAGAGCTTCGCGAGATTACAGCTTATGATGAGCTGGAACTGGATACGCTTGGAGATAGGAAGACTGCTCTGTTCCTGATTATGTCAGATACAGATGCTACATTCAATTTCCTGATATCAATGGTATACACCCAGCTTTTTAATCTGCTTTGCGAAAAGGCTGATGATATCTATGGTGGAAGGCTTCCGGTACATGTGCGTTGCCTGATTGATGAGGCGGCCAATATCGGACAGATACCCAATCTGGAAAAGCTGATGGCAACCATACGAAGCAGAGAGATATCTGCGGCGCTTGTATTGCAGGCAAAATCACAGTTAAAAGCAATTTATAAGGATAACGCTGACACAATCATAGGTAACTGTGATAGTCAGATATTCCTTGGTGGTTCTGAACAGACTACCCTCAAGGATCTCAACACCATGCTCGGTAAAGAGACAATCGATATGTATAACACAGGTGAGACCAGGGGCACATCCCAGAGCTACAACATGAACTATCAGAAACTTGGTCATGATCTTATGAGTATCGATGAATTGGCAGTCATGGACGGAAGCAAGTGTATTGTTCAGGTCCGTGGTGTAAGACCATTCCTATCAGATAAGTATGACCTTACTCAGCATCCAAAGTATTCACTGACTGCGGATGCAGACAAAAGGAACTGGTTCGATATAGAAAAGTTCCTTGATCACAACTTAATATTGAAACCCGATGACCAGTATGAAGTCATCGAAATGAACGAAGAATAAGGCTCTTTCCATGCAGCGATAAAGGCTGTGAGGAACAGAGTCTTTTTCTATGTCCGGATTTAGGTCTGAGCATTATTTATGCGCGCATATCCATGAGTCAGTCGACGGGCTCACGGAACGACAACTGAATACAGAACAACTAAAAAACAATCAAACAAAACGGAGGATTTTTATTATGGCATTTTTTCAGAGCGCAGTAGGCGTACTTCAGACACTCGTAATCGCACTTGGTGCTGGTCTTGGAATTTGGGGAGCAATCAACCTCATGGAAGGATATGGCAATGACAACCCTGGAGCTAAGTCACAGGGAATGAAGCAGCTCATGGCTGGTGGCGGTGTTGCCCTCATCGGAACAACTCTTGTACCTCTTCTTGCAGGTCTTTTTTAATAGAATCGGGCAGAGAGTCAGGCAGGGAGAGGCGGCTAGACCGCCTCTTTCCCAGCTTTGAAAAGAAGGAGGTAACAAGTGGACAGCATACTTGAAGCAATTGAAGAATGGTTCAGGGGTCTGCTTGTTTCAGGAATAATGGCTAATCTCACTAATACATTCACTTCCCTGAATAATCAGGTCGGTGAGATTGCCTCAGAAGTAGGGAGAACACCTGCCAGCTTTTCACCGGCAGTTTTTAACATGATTAAGAACTTAGCAGAGAACGTGATCATGCCGATTGCAGGTATTCTCCTTACGTTTATTGCCTGTTACGAGCTGATACAACTGATTATCAGCCATAACAACTTGGCACATTTTGAAACATGGATCTTTTGGAAATGGGTTCTTAAGACATTTGTAGCAGTGACATTGATCTCAAATACGATGAACATAACGATGGCTGTCTTTGACGTGGCACAGCATGTGGTCAATTCGGCAGGAGGCATTATCTCTGGAAGTACAGCTATAGACGCCAGTGCTTTGGCTTCTATGGAATCAACGCTGGAAACCATGGAAGTACCGGAATTGTTATCCATATTCCTGCAATCATTTATAGTACAGTTCCTAATCTATGTACTATCGGCACTTATCTTTGTCATCGTATATGCAAGAATGATCGAGATTTATCTTATGGTCAGCCTAGCACCTATTCCTTTTGCAACCTTTGGAAATAAGGAGCAGAGCATGATAGGGCAGAACTACTTAAGGTCATTGTTTGCACTCGGATTCCAGGGATTCCTGATTTTGGTATGTGTTGGCATATATGCGGTGTTGATTAGTTCAGTAACGTTTTCAACAGATATCATCGGCTCTCTATGGGGAGTTATGGGATATACGGTTTTACTGGCGTTTACGCTATTTAAGACCGGCGCAGTAGCAAAATCAATACTTCATGCACATTAAAAGAAAGGAAACACATTTATGGCAGCATCATATATTTCAGTACCTCGTGATCTTACGAAGGTAAAGAGTAAGGTGATGTTCAATCTGACAAAAAGACAGCTGATCTGCTTTTCAGTGGCGGCGCTCTTCGGGGTGCCGTCATTCTTTCTTATAAAGCAGGTTGCTTCTGTAAGTACATCGGCCATGGGAATGATGGTAATTATGATGCCATTTTTCTTTTTGGCAATGTATGAAAAGAACAATCAGCATCTTGAAGTCATAATGGGACATCTTATCGAAGCAACATTTATAAGGCCAAAACAAAGACCATATCAGACAGACAACAACTATTCAGCATTGGAGAGGTACAAAGAGGCTCAGAGAGAAATTGATGAGATCATCATGTACGCCCAGGCTACAAGAGATAATAAAAAATCGGAAGGAGGCGAGTAATCTTGATATCACCTTTTAGAAAAAAGGAAAAGAGAGATTTCAAAATGCCTGCAAACCTCACAAGGGCAGAGCAGAAAGAGATTCGTGAGATCATCAAAAAGGCTCAGAAGAACGACGGAATCCCCAGAACAGCACAGCAGTCTATTCCTTTTGACAGAATGTTTCAGGATGGTATCTGTAGGATTGGAACGGATTATTACACCAAGACAATACAGTTTCAGGATATAAACTATCAGTTGGCTCTGCAGGAGGATAAGACAGAGATATTTGAGGAATGGTGTGCATTTCTGAATTTCTTTGACAGTTCAGTTCATTTTGAGTTGTCATTTATGAATATGGCAACGGATATCGATGATTTCAGAACAAGCATAGCCATTCCTCATGCAAAAGATGGTTTTGACAGTGTAAGGGATGAGTACAGTACTATGCTTTTCCGTCAGATGGAAGCTGGTAATAACGGACTTACAAAGACCAAATATCTTACATTTGGTATCCATGCAGATTCCATGAAAGCAGCAAAGCCAAGGATAAGCCATATTGAAACGGATATCCTGAATAACTTCAAGAGGCTTGGAGTTCAGGCAAAGATCCTTAACGGAAAAGAGAGACTTGCCTTGATGCATCAGCAGTTCCATATGGGAGATAATGATAAATTCAACTTCGACTGGAAGTATCTGCTTAAGTCAGGGCTTTCAGTAAAGGACTTCATTGCACCAAGCAGCTTTTCATTTCCTAATGGCAGAAAGTTCCAGATGGGCAGTCTTTATGGAGCTATGAGCTTTTTGTCTATTGATGCATCCGATATCAGTGACAGAATGCTGGCAGATTTCCTGAGTATGGAGTCAAGCCAGATTGTTACAATGCACATCCAGTCGGTAGATCAGAATGAGGCGATTAAGACAGTAAAGCATACTATTACGGAGCTGGATCGTAGTAAGATTGAAGAGCAGAAAAAGGCTGTTCGTGCCGGATATGATATGGACATCATTCCTTCAGACCTTGCTACATTCGGTAAGGATGCAAAAGATCTGTTAAAAGAGCTTCAGAGCCAGAACGAGAGAATGTTCCTGCTTACATTCATTATCATGAATACCGGACGTACTGAGCAGGAGCTTGAAAACAATGTATTCCAAGCTAAATCCATTGCTCAGAAGCACAACTGCAATCTTGTTCGCCTTGATTTCCAGCAGGAACAGGGCCTTATGAGTAGCCTCCCTCTTGCACAGAACCTCATAGAGATTCAGAGAGGCATGACTACAAGTTCAACGGCAATTTTTGTTCCGTTTACTACGCAGGAGCTTTTCCAATCAGGTGATGAGAGCCTTTATTATGGCTTAAATGCATTGTCAAACAACCTTATCATGGTAGACAGAAAGCTTCTTAAGAATCCCAACGGCCTTATCCTTGGAACACCTGGTTCCGGTAAATCATTTGCTGCAAAGAGGGAGATAGCCAATGCATTCCTTGTTACGGATGATGATGTAATTATTTCAGATCCTGAAGCAGAGTATGCGGCACTTGTGGAGCGCTTTGGAGGTCAGGTCATTAAGATCAGCACAACCTCCACGCAGTATATCAATCCGATGGACATCAACAATAATTACTCCGATGACGATGATCCGGTATCGCTGAAAGCAGAGTTCTTATTATCTTTGTGTGAGCTTATTGTTGGTGGAAAAGAGGGACTTCTTCCTGTAGAAAAGACTGTAATAGACAGATGTATCCGTAAGGTCTATAGGGATTACTATGAGAATCCTGTACCTGAGAACATGCCTCTTTTGGAAGACCTTTATAATGAACTCCTAAAGCAGGATGAGGCTGAGGCAAGACATGTCGCAACAGCTCTTGAAATTTACGTAAAGGGTTCACTCAACATCTTCAACCACAGGACCAATGTTGATATCACAAACAGGATAGTATGTTTTGATATCAAGGATCTTGGTAAGCAGCTTAAAAAGATAGGCATGCTTATCGTTCAGGATCAGGTTTGGGGCAGGGTTTCATCAAACAGAAGTGAAGGTCGTTCTACCAGATACTACTTAGATGAAATGCATCTACTCTTAAAAGAAGAGCAGACAGCGGCTTATACGGTAGAAATCTGGAAGCGTTTCAGAAAGTGGGGAGGTATTCCGACAGGTATAACTCAGAACGTAAAAGACCTGCTTGCATCCAAAGAAGTAGAGAATATTTTTGAAAACTCCGACTTCGTATATATGCTTAATCAGGCGGTTGGCGACAGACAGATTCTTGCCAAACAGCTCAATATAAGTCCACATCAGCTTTCCTATGTTACACATTCGGGAGCCGGTGAAGGGCTTATTTTTTATGGCAATGTAATCCTGCCATTTGTAGACAGATTCCCTACGGATATCGAACTCTACCGCATCATGACAACGAAGTTGTCCGAGGTTGTAGAGACAAAGGCAGAGAATGGTTGATCGCGGAAAGGATATGTATAAATGGATGATGGAATCTATACAAGAGATACGAGCAAGTCCAAGAGACGGGTAGAGCCGGAAAAGGAAACAAAGAAAAAGAGCCATGCCGAGAGGCTGAAAAACGAAGCTTCTCAGGCTAAGGCCATGAGAGCAAAGCTTCGCACAGGGAAAAAGGATAACACAGAGTCCTTGGAGGATATAAAGAAAAGGAAAAAGCTACAGAAGCAGGGAAGAAAGAAAATCTATGCTGATGCAGCCGTTTCCCGTGAAATTCATAGCCAGATTAGCGCTGCTAACGAAGATAACAATGCCGGTGCTGATGTTGTGAATGCTACTACAGAAGTTGTAGAGACAGGAATCTATACTGCCAGGCTAAAAGAAGGAAAGAGTGCTGACAAAGGAGGGTACTCTGAGAAGATGCATGGCAGGAAAGGTATTAAGGATGTAAAGATTACACCAAAAGAAGTTCAGAAGAATCTCATGAAAAAAGAGATTGAGCGTAATGCTATTAAAGCCAGGGAAGCACAGGCTGCTAATTCCTTCGGAAGCATAGCCAAAAGATTTACGGATAAGGCTGAGGACATGGCAGGGAGAATAGCTGAAGCAATCAAAGAGTTCATAGAAGAGCATCCTATGGGTGTAGTCATCACGGTTCTTGTCCTTATCGTAGTTCTGGTACTTTCCGGAACCCTTGGATCATGTTCAATGATGGCAGGTGGAAGTAACAACATTGTCCTTGGTACAAGCTTCACAGCACAGGACCATGACATTGTAGCTGTTGAAAATGATTATAGGGATCTGGAATCAGAGCTTCAGGAGCAGATAGACGACATCGAGACGGATTATCCTGATTATGATGAGTACAATTATGATCTCGGTGAGATAGGACATAATCCTTTTGAACTGGCAGCACTTTTGACAATCCTTTATGACGATTACACCGAGGATGAAGTACAGGAGATGCTACAGACAATCTTCGAGTATCAGTATGAACTGGAGATTGAAGAAGTTGTGGAGACCAGGGAACGAGAGGTTGAAAGAACCGGAATCAGATGGGTAGAGGATGACTCCTATGAAGATGGTGGTTATTGGGAATCATACACTTATACAGAAACAGAAGAGTATGAGTATTATATCCTGAATGTCACACTCACAAATCATGGTATTCGCGAAGCTGTTGAAAACCTTGGCCTAACAGTTGATCAGATCAGAAGATATGAAGTAATCGTAGAGCTTAAAGGAAATAAGCCTGATATCTTTGGCGATGATCCTTATGTTGGAGGTGATGTTCCTGAAGAGTTTGAGGATTATGCTCCTCCGGGAGAATATCTGACTGATGCACAGTTCGCCAATATGATTCGTGAAGCTGAACGCTATCTTGGATATCCATATGTGTGGGGCGGCTCAAAACCAAGTACAAGCTTTGATTGTTCAGGCTTTGTAAGCTGGGTTATCAATCACTGCGGAAATGGTTGGAACTATGGAAGGCTTACGGCTAATGGCTGGAAGAATGCTACTGCAAGGGTAAATCCTTCAGATGTTAAGCCTGGCGATCTGATTTTCTTCCAAGGCACCTACGACACAACCGGAGCAAGTCATGTGGGTATTGTTGTAGATCCTGTTAATAAGATAATGATTCACTGCGGAAATCCTATACAGTATGCAAGTTATGACACAAATTACTGGCGATACCACTTCTACTGTTACGGAAGAATTCGATAAGAAGGGAGACATTTATGTATGAAAGATTAGATAAGCTCCGCGCTGAAGTGGAGCGCTGTAAGAAAAAAGTTGAAGACGATAAGGTGAGACTTCGCGCTGCTGAACAGAAGCTTCAGGAAGCTGAGAACTCACAGATCCTTGCTGATGTTGGTGCACTGAACCTTTCGCCTGAGCAGTTTGCTGAATTCTTGAAACTTGCCACAAGTGGAAAGCTTGGAAGTGCAGGAATAGCAAACGCTTATGAAACTACTGATGAGGTAACTGCTACTGAACCATCAAAAGCAGATACCGAGGATGATTATGATCTGGAGGATTTAGAGGATGAAGAAAACTAAACTTAATATGAGAGCTAAGATTCTTGGTGCTGTGGCGATGGCTGCAGCATTTTTTATTGGAGCAGTACCCATAACAGCATTTGCTGGTGGAGCTGAATGCACCTGTGAGCATAAGTGTACCGAAGAGTGCATTGATCCTGACTGCGAACTTTGCAAGATTGACTACACCTTATGCTATGCAGATGACACAGAACCTGAGGAACCGACTGAACCTGATGAAGAGAATTGGGGGCCGCTTACACCTGATGGCAACATGACTCTTGTAGATGACTATGGAAGTCTTGAAGCTGGAGGAAAGCAGTTTATTACTGTTGTGACAAAATCCGGTAACTACTTTTATATCATTATTGACCGCGATGACCAGGGTGAAGAGACAGTTCACTTCTTAAATATGGTTGATGAATCGGATTTGTTAGCTCTAATGGATGATGATCAGGTTAAAGAATATATTTCATCAAAGGGATTAGCAGAGGAAGAGCCAGCTCCTGTAGTTGAAGAGCCTAAGGAAGAACCTAAAGAGCCTGAGGAACCAAAGCCTGAGAAAAAGAATTCGGCAGGAACAATGGCATTGTTATTGCTCATTGGTATCGGTGGTGTAGGTGGTTATATTTACTTCACTAAGGTCAAGGGTAAAAAGACAACTACAACTTTTGAAGATCCTGATGCTGATTATAACGAGGATGAGGATTACCTTGATAATCTTCCTGATGATGTTGAAGAAACGGCATTTGTTGATGAGCCTGATGATAAGGAACCTGACACAGGGGAGGATGAGTAATGGCCAGACAATCGAGATTAGTTGAATATGCGAAACGCATGGGAGGGCAGGCTGACAAGCCTGCTCTTTCTATTAAGGACAAGCTTTCTGAGATGAAAGAAAAGTCTAAAGAAGTGAATAAAAAGGTGAAGGAGGATTCGTGATATGGCATATGATACAAGCACTTTTGACCCGAAGGCAGCTGCCGAGGCAAGGAAAGCTGAGATGGAAGCAATGACTGCCAAGCTGGAGAACGGTGTTAAGGATGTTTTCTCAAGTGACGGGTATAAAGAGTATTTGAATTTTTGTGCAAAACTACCCAGGTATTCTGTGAATAATCAGATCCTTATCATGCTTCAGAAACCGGAAGCAACCATGTGTCAGTCTTTTAGTGGCTGGAAAGATATGAACCGTCATGTGAAGAAGGGCGAGAAGGGAATCCGTATCTTAGCTCCTGCACCATACAAGATGGAGCGTGAACAGGATAAGCTTGATGGCAATGGTAAAGCTATCCTTGATAAAGATGGCGAACCTATAAAAGAAAAGGTTGAAGTAACCATAAATGCCTTTAAGCCGGTAAGTACTTTCGACATAAGTCAAACCGAAGGTGATCCGATTCCCACAATCGGTGTAGCTGAACTGACCGGAAGCGTTGAGGGTTACAAAACACTCTTAGAAGCAATTCAGGATGTTGTTCCTGTTCCTATTACCTTTGAAAACATCGAATCCGGTGCCAAGGGATATTTTCATCTTGAAGAAAACCGTATAGCTGTACAGGAAGGTATGAGCGAAGCGCAGACTGTTAAAACAATCATTCATGAGGCTGCACATCAGGCTCTCCATTCCAAGGAGGCTTTTGATTCTTCAGCAGAAAAGAAATCCAAGAATCAGAAAGAGACTGAAGCAGAGTCTGTAGCATACGTTGTTTGCCAGCATTATGGCATTGATACTTCCGATTACTCTTTTGCATACGTGGCAACCTGGTCGGAGGGGAAAGAAGTTCCTGAGCTGAAAGCTTCACTGGACACAATACGAAGAACTGCATCTGATCTGATTGTGAAAATTGATGAGAAGGTACAGGCAATAACGCAGGTGCAGGATATGGATAAGTTCATGGAGGCTCACGGTGATGAACTCCCTTTCGATAATCCGGAGGCTGATCAGCCAGTAGGCTTCATAAAGATTAGTCCTCCGGTAGATCTTAGTGACCTTGGCAGCGATAAGAAGATTGAAATTACTGTTGAATCAAAGACTGCATCCAAGGAAGAAAAGGGCAAAGAGAAAAAGAAGTCCGTTAAGGAAAAGCTTTCTGCCGGAAAAGCAAAGGTAGCGAAGGAAAAGAAAACTAAAGTTAAGCCTGACAAAGACCTTCAGGCAGCAATGTAAATGAGAGGAGAGTGTTTTATGAGTAAGAGAACTATTATCGAAATCGTAGCAGGAGTAGGCGCTATTGGTGTTATTGCTGGGATTGTTCATAGGAGCAACAGAAGATGTCGCATTACTGATGAGCTGATCGAGCAGACTTCAGACATCTTGGATAAGACAATCGAAGTCCTTGAAGGAGCAACGACAATAGCTGATGAGTACGATGACCTGGATGATTATCTCGAAGAAAGTGAGGACTAATGCTTATGGAAAAAAGGAGAAAATCAAAGATCCGTAAATGGGATGAAGTTGGTGGCGCTGTAGATACTGAAATTGAAGAGACTGTTGATTCTCCTGAAGAGGTTGCAGGAGGAGGCCCCTCTGTAAGCAGAAACTTTATGCGAGGCATAGAGGATATGGTAGAGCAGAACGACAACAACTTTGATGGCGTTATCAACAATCTTCCTGAAGAGAAGCCTGTCAGTCAGGTGAGTAATGCTGATGTTATTGAAGCTGAGCAGGAGAAGAAATCCATCCTGAAGAAGCTTCAGAAAACAGTACCTGAGCCTGAAAAGCCAAAACCGGCTGCAGCATGTTGCTTGTGTGGTGGTATGGAGAGATTTTGATATGCGCGAGTATACGGACTATATCCGTGTAAAGCTGAAAAAGGGAGAGCGTGAACAAATACAGAAGCGGATGGAAGAGGCAGGCATAAAAAATATGTCTGCCTATATTCGTAAAATGGCAATTGATGGTTATGTGATCAAGCTCGACCTTAGCGATGTGAAGGAGGTATCACGCCTCCTTCGCATTAACGCCAACAACATGAATCAGTATGCAAAACGTGCCAATGAAAATGGCAGCATATACCTTGAAGATATCAAGGTTATAAAGGCTCAGCAAGAAGAACTTTGGGAACTTATGAAAAAGATTTTGCAGAGATTATCGACTATTTAGAAAAGAGGTAAGTGCTTATGGCTGCGACCAGGCTGATTGCCATGCATGCAAATAAAGGCAAATCCATACAGCAGTGCATTAAGGATAGAACTGATTATGCACAAAATGGAGAGAAGACCGATGAGGGCAGACTGGTAAGCAGCTATGAATGTGATCAGAAGCTTGTAGAAGAACAGTTTGCTCTATCCAAAAGTGAATATCTGAAAAAGACGGGTCGGCATTATCATGGGGATGTGATAGCCTATCAGATCAGGCAGGCATTTATGCCGGGAGAGATTACTCCTGAGGAAGCAAACAAAATCGGATATGAAACAGCAATGCGCTGGACAAAGGGCAGGCATGCTTTTATCGTAGCAACACATATAGATAAGGCTCATATTCATAATCACATCATATATAATTCCACAAATCTTAACTGTGATGGTAAGTTCAGAGACTTCATTTTATCAGGTGTTGCGCTGCGAAGAGTCAGCGATATGGTCTGTCTTGAAAATGGTCTCTCTGTTATAAAACCAAGAAAGCCAAGTGAAAGGTCAAAGCGCACAGTTTATCCTGAGCGTAGAAGCTATCGTGAGGAAATCCGGGAAGCCATAGATATCTGCATGGAACAAAAGCCTAAAGATATGGATGAGCTCATGAGGCTTCTTGGCGAGATGGGATATCAGTGCAAGCGTGGCAAATATGTTTCTGTTAAGGGCGGTGAACAGAAGAAATTTCTTAGGTTCAGATCTCTTGGGGCAGGGTATAGAGAACAGGATCTTGAAAAGGTATTTGCAGGAGAATGTGAGCATGTTGCTAATCCCAAGGGAACTGATATTGCCACAAAAACACCTGAGCATCCTGAGACAAAGGTGGATATGCTTCTTGATATCCAGGCTATGATTGCCAAGGGGAAAGGTCCTGGCTATGAACGCTGGGCTAAGGTTCATAACATAAAACAGATGGCACAGACCCTGCTGCTTTTGGAAGAACATGGCATCCGTGATTATGAAGAACTTGCTGAGAAAGCAAAGTCTGCATCAGATCGGTTTGGAGAAATCACAGCAAGGCAAAAGGAGCTGGAGAACCGTCTGGATGAGATAGCTACTCTGAAAAAGCATATTATCAACTATTCCAAGACTAAGGATATTTATGCCGAGTACCGTAAGCATGGATATAGCAAAAAGTTCTTTGAAGATCATCGTGAAGAGATTACGCTGTGCAAAGCAGCAAAGGAAGCATTTTCACAGATCAAGGGAAATATCCCTAAGATAAAAGAGCTGAACGAAGAATATGTCAAAGTTCTTCAGGAAAAGAAAAACACTTATGCCGAGTATAGGCAAGCTAAGCAGGAAATGAAAGATTTACAGATGGCAAAATACAATGTGGATTTGTTCCTCAAAAATGAGGAGCAGAGGTCACCGGAAGAACGACATAAGAAAACTGAAAAGATACTTTGATATGGAGGGAGATTTCACTGGCAAACGCCAGTGAAATCTCCCTCTTTTTTGTGTTGAAGACAACTACCTAAAGTAATAGTTATTTTGTTGCGTAGCTCCGAGTGAAACGAGGTTTCGGGGGATTGGGGGCATTGCCATCCAACAAGCAAGCTGCATCCGGTGATAACCGATGCCCTGCTTGCGAAAAACAGATTTGCCTTTCGGCAAATGAATCAAAATACGAGCATATAGAGGAGACAAAAACAAATGAGTAAGACTTATGGGTATGTACGTGTTAGCAGTAAGGATCAAAATGAGGACAGGCAGATGATTGCGATGGCAGAGATGGGAGTGTTGGACGAAAACATTTTTATCGATAAGCAATCAGGAAAAGATTTCAACAGACCACAATATAAGAAACTCATGACCAATATAAAAGGATAGTAAGCGTACTAAATAGATTTTATGAAGGTTATAAAAAGAAAAGTAGGGTGGCTTATGAATTCTTAAGGTTTTATGCAGGTGGTAATTTCGTAATATAGGAATGCTGAAATGTTCACAAGAACCTTCTGGTTACTCCAACCTTCGACAGGGAGGCTGGAGTTTTTTCTTTAGGTAACCTATAGGATTCCATGATGAATCATAGTATAATATAAGATGTTGAAGTCAAAACAAATTGAAGAGGTGGCCAACAAATATGAGAACTTTTTATCCAAGAAACGCAATAAGAATCGCAGCTTCAGAACCACATCCCAAGGGCACTGAATATAAAGTATCTATTGGAGATGAAGAGTGGGAAGGAGGCGTATTTCATTCTGTAATTAAAGTGCAGATGGTGTATGACGGCAAGGTTGCCGGTCGTAAGAGCCCTTCTTATCCCGTTGGGACCGATGATTATAAAAGAGTAAACGATGCTATTCGGAAAATAATGGAAGATAAATAGAAGAGGCTGCTATGGGAGCAAAGAACTATGGAAAAATCGCAGGTATTGAAGAAGATATTCGTGTCATTCAGTATGATGATGGCTTTTCTTTTGACTTTATAAATGAAAATAAGGGGCGTGTTTCTATTACACCGCAGAAAGGCTTCATAAGAACAAACACAATGAGCGGAGAAGATCTGCTCATTTTTAAGAAAGAGCCTTTTGAATTAGGAAATGGACTTTGTCACTATAATTCAGATATTTATGTTTTAGGTAAAGGGACTGATAATCAAGAGTGTGTAGGCATAAGGTTTACTGGCGGAATACTTGCTAAGCTGTTTATTCCCAATAGACTTGAAATGGACATGGAAGATGGCGAGTATAGAATAAAATGTCACGATGATTCGATTAATCATGTTTTTTCAATAAGAGATAAGGAAATCCATTTACATATAGAATCTCATATTACAGAGAGACAGGGTATTAGTGGCAGGGTGCTGGATAATACTGTTACAAGTATGGATATAACAATACCTGGCGGAGTGGGAATGGATGAGGTTGTACCTATTTATAACGCTGTATTAAAGATGTGTCAGTTTCTGACATTTAGAAAAAATATTGCATTTGATGAAATTGCCTTGCTGAAGAATGAAACCTATGGCGAGCATCAATTTGTTACGGATTATGCCGAGTTGCATGTTTTGAACAGGTTTAGAACTCAAACAGAAAAGGATTGGCTCAGGTGCATAAGTTTTGAAAATCTTGGAAACTCAATAGCGCCATTGTTTAAGATGATTTATGATGAGAAAGAAAAAAGGCCTTATTTTTCATTGGATTTTTTGCCGGAAGAGGAGGATGATGTTTTATGGATCACTCCTGACAGAATCAAGAAAATATGCACATGCCTGGAATGTGAGGCTGCACTTCATAAGATTACTGCAGAGAATAATCCTGCTTTTCAAAAGCTTATTGATGATGTTAGAAAGCTGGTTGAAGAACATACTCAAAGTGAGAATGCACTTCAGCCTAAGACGTATGATCTTATAAGAGGTAGTATCAATCATTGGGATCTGGCCGCTGGGGATAAGATAAAGGCTTTGCTTCATATGTATGCTGAAATTATGATTCAGCCAGCTTGTTTTACTGGTAGTATTAAGGCTTTTGAGGATTGTATTGATAGATTTGTTAAATTTAGAAATACAACGACTCATGGAAATTATATGAAAGTAACGGGTGAACTTGCTGACACGGCAGCTAATCTTATGAATCTTATTTATATTAGCAGATTGGATCGAATTGGTGTGCCAAGAAATGTTATAAAGGATAGGATATGCGCTGGAGTTGTGTACCGGTAGTGCATAGGAGAGGATATAGTACATGAAATTTGATTTAAAAAAGTATCTTGGGGAAGCAACTGAATATGATAAAAAGGAAATGCTCGAAGAAAAGGAGCCTATCAGCTGGCTTAAAAGCGTAGTTGCTTATGCAAATACTGACGGAGGGGCGTTAATATATGGCATTGCTGATGATGACACGGTAGTTGGTCTTGACAACCCTAAGTACGTTGCAGACAAACTCAGTGAATTTATAAGGAACAGAGTTGATCCAAGCCCTGAAATACAGCTTTCTTTTGAAAACGTAAAGGATGAGGATGGTATTGAAAAGGTATTGGTCATTCTTTATGTACATCCGGGATCAGAAACCCCATATTTTTACAAATACAAGGGCGAGATGGTGGCATTTACTCGTGTTGGCAATTCCAGCATGAAAGCAGATGCTGTAACAATCCGAAGACTTTCTCTTAAAGGCAGTAATAAGTCTTGGGATTCACTCGTCTCTGAATATAGTATGAAAGATTTCAGCTTTTCAAGATTGAAGTCTTTATATCATGCCAGGACAGGGAAAAGTTTTGAAGATGATATGTTTCAATCCTGGGAGATATGCAATGCAGATGGCAGGATTACTAATGCAGGACTTCTTTTGTCAGATGATTGTCCAATCAAGTATTCTAGGCTTTTTTGTACTAGATGGACAGGAAATAACATGTCAGGTGGATCGTTTGATGCTGTAGACAACGCAGAATATCAGGGGAATGTATTGGCACTTCTTGAGGCTGCTGAGGCATTTGCCAAGAAACATAATCACCTGAAATGGAAGAAGCTTCCAAATTCACGTATCGACCTGCCTGATTATATAGAAAGACCTATTCACGAGGCATTGGTGAATGCACTTGTACACCGTGATTACATGGAAATCGGAAGTGAAGTACATCTTGATATCTTTGATAATAGGATAGAGATTACATCTCCGGGAGGGATGGTTGAAGGTCTTCCTATTCAGAAAAGGGATCTTTACCATATCGCTTCCAGAAGACGTAATCCATATTTGGCAGATATCTTTCACAGATTGCAGCTCATGGAGCGTTCTGGTAGTGGGATCAAGGAAATAATGAATGATTATAAGGCATCAGCTAACATTACTGAGGATCGCCTGCCTACATTTTTCTCGGATGAGTCTGATTTTAATGTTACTTTCTGGAATCTTAATTATGGCTTAGAACCGGGAGATAACGAGGAGATTAGTGGAGAAGTATCGGATAAAGTATCGGATAAAGTATCGGATAAATTATCGGATAAAAGTATCGGTAACGCTAATCTAAGCGATACAGAAAAACAAATACTCAGTCTGATTAAAGAGAATAGTGCTATTACACAAAAAGAATTGGCTTCTCGTATTGGAATATCTGAGATTGGAATCAGAAAAGCTATGGCCAAGCTCAAGAAAGATGGCATTATTACGCGTGAGGGTTCACCCAAAAAAGGAAGTTGGAAAATAGAAATATGATGAGTTGTTGACAATAGTAAGATTATCGAAGATATTAATGCGTGTTTTTTGGAAGCCATTAAACAACAACATGTTAAACGAGGAATGGGCTGGGAAACTCTCCCCAGCCCTATTTAATGATGGCGCGTTATTTACTATTATGGATTGTTAACTTGTAACACCAATTAAGAATCCATATCTATTATCTGAAAATTTACTTTCATAATTGTCATGAGTAAAATCCATAATGTTAATTCCCAACGCTTCAAAATCAATATCTGGTAAATGATCAATATTCTCAACAATAATAGTTTGTCCCACGTTTTTTTGTTCTATAAGGTAGGAAAAAAGACCATATTTCATGCTTTTGGGACTATCATCGCTTCCTTGATTCAATCCATGCTGTGGGGTATCTACTATAAATAAGCCTGGATTATACTTTGCATTCTCATGGTAATATTGACGCATTGCTAGACCGAGAGCTGTATTTATAAATGCTCGGTACCCTTTTCCGTGACTTTCTGATTTAAGATCTCCATTAATGAGTAAATCAAATTTGCTTAGGTTGAATTCTACAGTGCTTAAGCCGGGATAATTGCAAGCCTCCAAAATTGTTTTTGCATATTCGCTCATCGTAATGCTGAAATTTTGAGGGAAATGTTTGGTTGGTTTGAAAGAATTATCGGTTTCTTTTTCTGAAACTTGATTTGTTTGCTCCATAAGCTTTAAGTTAAGCGAAGAACAGACTTCATCAAGAACCTCATATTCTTGTTGGAGCTGCAAATAGTGTCTGTAAGCGACGATGTCATCTTTGAGCCTTTCTGCTTGAGGAGCCAAAGCATTATCAATCATTCTTTCAATATTTTTCCTAGTGTTATTTAGTTCGGCAAGTTGATCTTTAATTGATTTTAACTGACTATTTATTTCTTCTGTGTTTTCAGATAGCCCTTTGGCTTGCGTCATTATTCGCCTGAGTTCACTTTTGGCAGCTTCAATGTAAGTGTTTTTTCGAGAAGGATTTATGGTTCCCTCGCAAAATGGACATTTAATGCTTTGGGGGTGATCATGAGTTATTTTTTCACCCTCAGCGATAAATGCAAGTCGCTGTATATCTGCTGAATATTGCGATTGTAAAGAATTATGTCTTGATAAAACTAGCTCAAGTTCAGCGGATTGATTGTCAAGTTCATTAGTTTTATGAATAATATCAATCAGCTCCTCTCTGTGCTTGTTTATTTGCTCATCTAGGTTGGAAAGTAAGTTAATGTCATTCTCTAGCTCAGCGCTAACATCTATTCCTTTAAATGCTTCCATCTCAGATCTTATCTGGTCAATTCGCTCAGTAAGCTCTTGGATGCGCGCATGAGCATACATTTCCATTCCTGTTTTTTTGGCATTAGTAACCACATCAGATTCTTCGGATTCGAGGGAAGCAAAATCATTTCCTGTAATCATATAAAGAATTGCTGATAGTGTAAGCGTTTTGCTTTCTGATTTTCTAGCTGGAAGTATAACTGAGCCATTTTCATTGATATCGTCTTCGTTTAGGTAGAAAGACTGGAGAATAGTAGGCATTGTGAAATGCTTCCGCTCTTTTAACTGGTTTTTTATAATTCTAGGCTCATTATCACTTCCCATTAATTTGAGCCAAAGCTTATGTATAACAGGATTTTTATTTCCGTCCTTATCATTGTAAGAAGCATCATAGGTTCCGGACTTTATAATATCGACTTCAGAAACTACATCAATCGTATTTTTACCAATTTTACGGGATAACTGTATTTCTCCAGAAAGAGTTTGAACTTTCATTGTGATACAGTCAAAACCCTTTTTCTTCTTATCAAAAGGCTTAGAACCGCCAAACATGAACTTAATTGATTTTAGTACCGCAGTCTTGCCTGTATCTGATGCACCACAAATAATGTTTAGACCAGGCTTAAAAATAATCGATGATGCTTCTCTAGTAGGACCAGTGGCAGTCAGCTGCTTTATGTAAAATTCCATTTATAGAGCCTCCTGTTTTTTCTTCATAGCCATTTGGTTTATATATGATAATAGTTCTGTAGTGGTCTTGTTATTCATATATTCATGAGCTCTAATTGAGCTGTTAATATAAGCACATGCATAATCTGTTGTCATGGAATCACAAGTAGATTCACCAAGCTCGGATATCTTGTAGGAAAAGCCACTGCTATTGATGGTGAAAATAATGTATTTGTTTAATACAAGTGTCTTTATTGCAGATATAAGCTGTTCTCGCCGTGCGGCTAATTCTGAATAACTGAATTCGTTGATTCCATGTAGGTTGCTGTCGTCCAAATCAAATTCAAATGAGTATACAGTGATAAAATCTGACAAAAGGATTTCATCTACATTTAATTCTTTGTCAGAAGTATATAGTGTCAGTAATATTCTTAAGGAAAGCTCAAGATCTGAGTTGAAAATATTATTCATCTTCCTGTACCCAATGCATATCACCCTCATTTGCTAGAAGATGACATACTCCTTTCCTGTCCTTGGCTTGTATTAACTTATCGCAAGAATCTATAGCAGCAGTAGTTTTACTATCAACAACCTTTTTAAGGACTGCTACAAGACGTTTATATCCATTCGGGTAATCATCACGATAAGTGTCACTTATATAGTCAAATGTTTGCGTTTTCCATGCCTTTAGTTCTTGCTCGGGATTGGAATAGGCTTCTCTTATAATTCTACAAATTCGAATAGCGCTATAGTAGTTTATACGTTGTTCTATGAAATTGTCTTTATACTTCCCATTTAATTTATCTATGTCATCTTTTGAAAGAGGAGCAGTGCCTAATGCATCTGCATAAGCTAGAAGAAGTTCGTTTACATATGGGATTTCCTCATCTTCGATGGTGTCCGGAGGTGATATCTCAGGTGGAATGTTAATTACATTGCCGTTTATGTGTATTTTTTTGTCTGCTGGATCATAGTAATATCTGTTGTCATTAGTACCAGAAGACTGTTGATCTGTCTTCACAGATGTTTTATGGATAGCCTTGGTATTTATTAATTCATCAAGCAATTCTACAAATAAATCTGTTATAGGGTAAGCAATAGAATCGCCTACATCATTGAAGTTAGGACGATATTTGTGAAGCTCTGTTTCTATGTTAAACTGCTGTGTTTCTGAATAATATGTGCTTATAAACTTTGCAAAACAGTCAATTTTTCTTAATCGGCGAGCATCTTTAAGCCTTTTTTTATTGAAAGGATTTTGGCGACGTAAATATCTTTCAACCGTATCTTTTTCAATGCCTAAAAATGGATTCTTTATAGTAGGAGATGTCGAATCCTCAATTCCAATAAATCTATCAATAAGCAACATAAAAAAGCCGTACTCATCAAGAGTATCGGGACGATTACTGTATAAAATTTCATATAGTTTTATGAAATCCATATACGTTATCCTCTAAAATTCCGAAAGTGTCCGAAAGTATCCGTCCATTTCCGAAAAAAGTTAATGATAATAGCGATAATAAATGACAGATAGATGCTAAATAAACGCCATAAATACATATCTACATAATTATTATAACTATTTCATAAAAAAAGGTGAACTTCCATTTGATGGAATGGTTATCTATAAAACGACAAAGGCATGGTTTTGTCAGTGAATGTGCTAATGAGGTGAATCAATGTACAGGATACGGTTACCGCCAGAAGAATTGTTTTAATGCGATTTAATATATACAAATAATAATCTCATTGCCGAGATGGCCATAGGTGGTGGGATGCAATAGGGAGACAACAAGTAGAGTAATCTTTTTGTGTTTTCCGAAGCATCCACCGCTACTTACTGTGCCATCTTGTTTTTTGTGTAGGAGTCGGTGGAATTACATCGGCTCCTTTTTGCATCCTGCTGCTGAGTGGTACTGGCAGAAAGGAAAATGCGTATGAGAGATTTAGTACCAAAGAATGAATTAGGCTTATTTGCCGACAACAAAGGAATTGCAAAAGTGGACAGTATGGCTGTGGCAGATGCATTTGGCAAGGAGCATCGTAATGTAATCAGGGCAATAAAAGAACTTGATTGCTCAGAAGAATTTCGACTGCTCAATTTTGAGCAGTCGAGTTACATCAACGCTCAGGGCCATAAACAGCCTTGCTACAACATGACAAGAGATGGATTTACATTTCTTGCAATGGGGTTCACAGGTAAAAAGGCTGCTCGCTTCAAGGAATTGTATATCAAGAGATTCAATGAGATGGAAGCATTTATTAAGAATTTGCTTGAGGCAAGAGCTGAATATCCTCTTTTGACAGGTAACATCAAGCTTATCAAGGATAAGCCAATGCCGTATCACTTTAGTAATGAAGCTAATCTGATCAATAGGATAGTTCTAGGAAAGACTGCTAAAGAGTTCCGGGAGGAACATGGTCTTAAGTCAGGAACAAGCATAAGACCGTATCTTTCCACGGATGAAATCGAAGCGATTGATCTGCTTCAGCGTGTGGACATAGGTCTTATGGTATCTACGCCTGATTTTCAGCAGCGTAAACAGTATTTGGAATGGTATTACATGAAGAAGTTCCAGTGAGGAGGTGCGATATGGCGTTGAAGATAAGAGATACAGACTTACTTAACAGCTATAAGAAGGCACCTGCTGAGAAGAGACTTTCAATCATGTTGGAGTATTACCCGGTTTTTCCGGGTATACTCCGCAAAATCGAGAAAAAGACAGAGTACAAGATTAAGTCTGAGCAGGAGCGTATGAGAAGTCGAAGTAGAGGCGAGCTTGGAGTCAGAGTTCAGACATCAACCATAAGTGATACTACAGCCAATGAAGCTGTTGCGAATGTCACATTGGAAGAAGCCTTTAAGACCGGCGAAGTATCAAAGGGATTGCTCAAAGGTATAGAGAACGCACCGGAGTTTGAGGAAACCATAAGGATGGTAAGCATTATGAAGATGGACTTTGAGCTGTTGGAAGATATTTTAAGCGGCTTTGGCAGAGAAGATTCCATCATAATCAAGAAACATTTATCAGAGGGGAAATCCTACAGAGTTATAGCCGAAGAAGAGGAATGCTCTACGGATTCTGTAAGGAGGAAGTTTACAAGGATACGAGACGAGATATCTGAGGAAATAATTGATTGTTTGAGAATAAATTGCAGCGGAGGTGAGGAATGTTGAACCTTATAACAAACCAAGAATACAAGGAATCTGAGTTTTATAAGAAAGAACAGGCTCAGGTAGTACCTATAAAGGATAAGGTGGCATTGACCATCAGAGAAGCTGCTGAGTATTCCAATATCGGCATCAACAAGCTGGAGAGTCTTCTTAGATCACCGAGGTGCCCTTTTGTTTTGTATGTAGGAAAGAAGAAACTTGTTAAAAGGAAGGAATTCGAGAAGTTCATAACAGACAACATCGAGATCTAATGGCAGTAATCATCGGTGTTTAGCAGGGTTTCGCGAGTGCCACAAAAATGAAATAACATTGTAAAGAAGTCCTGATTAGTGTATAATATAGCGTGCTAATTTGGGGCTTCTTTTAGTTTGAAAGGAGTCGTAAATGGGTAAGGATCTCAAAGGAAAGGAGATTGGAGACGGAATTTATCAGCAGCCTAATGGAACATATTGTGCGAGATTTGTTGATAAGTTCGGTAGAAGAAAATCTAAACGTTCAAAGAAGCTTCAGGAAGTAAGACAGTGGATTGCTGATGCGACATATATTGATGAACACAGTGATTTGGACCAGGCGACGGATATGATTGTAGATGCCTGGTTTGATTATTGGATAAGCATCAAGAAGCAGACAGTAAGACCTAATACAGTCAGGAACTATTCAGAACGATATGAACGTAATATTAAGGATATTATTGGAAATAAGCTTTTGACCGAGGTTAAACCAATTCATTGTCAGAGGATTTTTTCCAAGATGGCGGAAGAAGGCTATAAGACGACTACTATTTATCAGACCAGGATTGCACTTTTTAACATGCTTGAGTTTGCCAGAGAAAATGATGTTCTCATTGCAAATCCCTGCAAGAAATCAGTAAAAAGTGATATGGGTAAGCCTTCAGACAAGAAAGAAGCCCTTACTATTGATGTTCAGAAGAAGTTTTTAGAAGCTGTAGTTGGTTACAGCTATGAGAATCAATACCGTTTTGTATTACAGACTGGTCTTCGTACCGGAGAGCTAATCGGCTTAAAATGGAGTGACATTGACTTCGAGAATCGTACAATGAAAATCGAGAGAACGATGGAATTCCGTTATAAGGTGGGTGAGTGGAGAGTTGGTCCTCCTAAGAGTAAGTCAGGATATAGGACAATTCCCCTTACAGATGAAGCAATTCGTATCTTGGAGAATCAGAGAGCAAAGAACAAGAAATTAAAACTCGTGCCGATTGAGTGGAATGATACAGTGTTTCTGTGTAGGAATGGTACTCCGGTCAAGAATAGTACTTATGATACAGGACTTTTTAAGTATTGTGATCGTGTAGGTATTCCTCATTTTTCAATGCATGTACTTAGACATACTTTTGCAACAAGATGTATTGAGGGTGGAATGAAGCCGAAGACCTTACAGAAGATTTTAGGTCATTCTAATATCGGTATAACTATGAATCTATATGTTCATATCACAGAAGATGAGAAACATAGAGAGATAGATCTCGTGGCTGACGCTTTAAAAGTGGTATAAAACTTAATGCGAAAAATGATCTCGTGGCACTCGATGTGGCACTCGGTTAAATAGGCATATGGCGGAAAGCCCGTAAAATAAAGGTTTTTAGAAGGAGAATATACAAATATGAAACTAGGAATCGTCGGGCTTCCGAACGTAGGAAAGAGCACACTTTTTAATTCACTTACAAACGCAGGGGCACTTGCAGCTAACTACCCCTTTGCAACCATAGACCCAAACGTTGGTGTTGTTGCAGTACCTGATAAGAGACTTAAGCTCCTTGGAGACCTTTATCACTCCAAGAAGGTCACACCAGCTACCATCGAGTTCGTTGATATTGCAGGACTTGTAAAGGGCGCATCTAAAGGTGAGGGACTTGGAAACCAGTTCCTTGCAAACATCCGTGAGACAGACGCAATTGTCCATGTTGTAAGATGTTTTGAGGATCCTAACGTTGTACACGTTGACGGATCTGTAGATCCTGCAAGGGACATTGAGACAATAAACCTTGAGCTTATATTTGCTGACCTTGAGGTTCTTGAGAGAAGGATTGCCAAGGTTGCCAAGCTTGCCCGCATGGACAAGAGCGCAGCAAAAGAGCTTGAGATCTTAGAAAAGATCAAGGCTACCCTTGAAGATAACAAGATGGCCAGCGAGCTTGAGCTTGATGATGAGGAGGATAAGGCCTTTGTAAACAGCCTTGATCTTCTTACATGGAAGCCTGTTATATATGCAGCTAACGTTAAGGATGACGATCTTGCAGATGACGGCGCTTCAAACCAGTACGTATCAGCTGTAAGAGAACTTGCCGCTAAGTCAGGAAGTGAAGTATTTGTTATAAGTGCTCAGATCGAAGCTGAGATCTCTGAGCTTGACGAGGATGAGAAGGCAGAGTTTCTTGAGAGCCTGGGTCTATCTGAGTCAGGTCTTGATAAGCTCATCGCAGCAAGCTATAGAACTCTTGGACTTATGAGTTTCTTAACATCAGGTGAGGACGAGACAAGAGCATGGACCATCAAGATCGGCACAAAGGCTCCTCAGGCAGCAGGTAAGATCCACACTGACTTTGAGAGAGGCTTTATCAAGGCTGAGGTAATTAATTACGAAGACCTCTTAAGAGAGGGCTCCATGTCAGCAGCCAAGGAAAAGGGCCTTGTTCGTATGGAAGGAAAAGAGTACGTGGTTCAGGACGGGGATGTAATTCTGTTCAGATTCAACGTGTGATACTGTAAAGAATTACGAAGCAATTCCGAGTCTGCGATATTAACAGTTGGAGGATTTTATGCCAGATATAATGGGGAAGATGGATATAGCCTTTCCGCACTTAGGCCTATATCTTAAGGATGTACCCAAGAGCTTTTCAGTTTTTGGTTTTTCAGTAGCCATGTACGGCGTCATCATTGGCCTTGGCTTTTTGGTAGCTCTTTTGATCATATCAAGAGTTGCAAAATGGTCAGACCAGAACCCTGATGATTACTGGGATTTGGCAATTTACATAATCATTTTTTCAATCGTGGGTGCAAGGCTCTACTATGTTATCTTTGCCTGGGATTATTATAAGGATGATCTTCTATCAATCTTTAACACCCGAAATGGTGGCCTTGCCATCTACGGCGGAGTTATAGCGGGCTTTACCACTTTGTTCATCTACTCAAGAATTAAGAAAAAGAACTTCTTCCTTCTTGGAGATACCATTATGTTTGGCCTCGTGTTTGGCCAGACCATGGGAAGATGGGGCAATTTCACAAACAGAGAGGCCTTTGGTGAGTATACGGATAACCTCTTTGCCATGAGACTTCCTGTTGAGATGGTGCGCTCTGGAGAAATCACAGAGCTCATGAAGGCCCATATGTCTGATGCTACTAACTATATTCAGGTAAGCCCAACATTTCTTTATGAGAGTATGTGGAACCTGTGCCTGTTTATTTTGATGCTTCTGTATTTTAAACACAGGAAGTTTGTTGGCGAGAACATTCTTTTGTACCTTGGAGGCTATGGCCTTGGAAGAGCGTGGATCGAGGCATTAAGGACGGATCAGCTCAAAATCCCTGTAGTTGGCCTTCCAGTATCGCAGGTTCTTGCTATCTGCCTTGTGATATTTGCAATTGTTACTGACATAATAGTTAGAATTCGGCTTAAGAAAAAAGCGTAAGGAGCCAGCCTATGCCAAATTATACCGACGGCAATACTATCACCTGCGGAATTATCGGAAATCCAGTAAGACATACTATGTCTCCTCTTATACATAACTCATTAGCAGACATGACAGATACCAATCTTGTGTATGTACCTTTTGAAGTCAAAGAGGGCGGTCTTAAGAATGCTGTAAGGGGAGCTTATGAACTGGGTATCAAGGGAATGAACGTAACTGTTCCCTATAAAAGTGATGTCCTTTCTTTTCTTAAATACACAGATCCACTGGCTGAGAGTATTGGTGCGGTAAACACCCTTGTAAGGGATGAGGCCCTTGGCGGCTATCGCGGTTACAATACAGACATGACCGGTCTTTACCGTGCTATGCAAAAGGAAGGCATAGAGCTTGAGGGAGAGACTGTCGTAATATTAGGAGCAGGAGGCGTTGCAAGGCCAACTGCTCATTTGTGTATTCAAAAGGGCGCTTCTAAAGTCTACATCCTTAACAGGACCCTTGAGAAGGCTGTAGCCATTGCTGATGAAGTAGGGGATACACGCGTTATCCCTATGGACATTAAGGACTACAGGCAGGTTTTATTAAGTGAAAAGAGCTTTTTCGCGATCCAATGTACATCAGTAGGTCTTTTCCCTGATGTAAACAGCGCGGTTATAGAGGATGAAGAGTTCTATCGCCACGTACATGCAGCTCTTGACGTGGTATACAAGCCACTTGAGACAAAGTTCCTTAAACTTTCAAAGGCAGCAGGAGCCAAGGTCTTTTCAGGGCTTAAGATGCTCCTTTACCAGGGACTTGATGCCTATGAACTCTGGAATGCTGATCTTGGCATCAAGATAAGCGATGAGCAGGCTGACAGAGTTTACAGATCCCTTATCATGGAGGTTTCCGGAACAAGGAACATAATCCTTGAGGGATTTATGGGAAGTGGCAAGACAACAGTAAGTGAGATCCTCTCAGAAAGGCTTGATCTTGACATACTTGATACAGACAGCGCCATTGTTTCAACTGAAGGTCGCTCCATCAATGAGATCTTTGCTACAGATGGGGAAGAGGCATTTAGGGACATGGAAACAGATCTTCTTAAGACTATTGTCTCTGACCACTGGAGAGACATGGTGATCTCACTTGGAGGAGGACTTCCGCTACGGGAGGAAAACAGAAAGCTCCTAAAAGAAGCTGGAAAAGTTGTTTTCCTTAAGGCAAGCCCCGAGACAGTTTATGAGAGGATAAAAGGGGATGACTCAAGGCCTCTTTTGCGCACCGATGATCCTCTTGCAAAGATAAGACAGCTTCAGGAGGAAAGAGCCGGGCGCTATGAAGACGCTGCTGATATAGTGGTGGATACTGACGGAAAGGACCCTGAGGCAGTAGCCAGTGAGATCATAAGTATTCTGGGAATATGAATAAGAGGAATTACGCAAAAGAACTTGAAAATAAAATAGAAGAGTTTCAAAAAGAGGGCATATATCCAAGGCTTCTTCTCCACGCCTGCTGTGCACCATGTTCTTCCTATTGTCTTGAATACCTTCGTCAGTACTTCGATGTGACAGTTTTCTTTTACAATCCAAACATCACTTCTGAAGGGGAATATAAAAAGAGAGTAGAGGAAGAAAAAAGACTCATTGCTGAATATAACAGACAGGTAGAAGAGGGCTCTTTTGACAATATGCACTCAGATAAAGGAGCCAGGAAAATTGAGATCCTTGAGGGAGAATATGAGCCTTCAGATTTCTATGAAGCAGTAAAGGGCTACGAAGACTGCAAGGAAGGTGGAGAGCGCTGCAGAAAGTGTTTTGAACTAAGACTATCTGAGAGCGCAAAAGTGGCAAGAGAAAAAGGGTTTGACTATATGACCACAACTCTTACCATCAGTCCCCTGAAAAACGCCGATGTCCTTAATGAGGTTGGACAGGAGGCCGCAAGTAAAGAGGGTGTTACTTTTTTGCCATCGGATTTTAAGAAGAAAAACGGCTATAAAAGGTCCATTGAACTGTCCCAGATGTTTGGACTGTACAGACAGGACTTTTGCGGATGCAGCTTTTCAAAAGCCCAAAGGGAGCTTGAAAAGCAGAGCAAAGATATAATATAATGCAACTTGTTTATTTGAGTGTTTGAGGGAGAGAAAAAGATGTTTTGTACAAATTGTGGGGCTGAGGTAAGTCCAGATCAGAAATTCTGCAATAAATGCGGTGCACCTGTTATGGCAGGAGCAGTGAATGTTTCAGCAAATCCTGACGTGGAAAGCGCTGCAACAGCAAATGGCGCAGCTACTAACAATGAGGGCGCTAATACAAACAACGCAGTTCCGTTTCAGCCTGTTTATGATGTACCACCAGTTGCTCCTAAAAAGAGCAAGGTTTGGCCTGTAGTTGCCATTGTCCTTGCAGTTCTTTTGGTCATATCAATTGGAGCTGGAATGGCTATTGCCAAGGCTTACAAGTATTTTAAGGACGTGATTGAAACCGCTGAAGGGTTCGAAGACTTTGATGACAATGAGGACTATGAAGAACTTGAAGAACTGGATGAGTTCTTTGACGATTTCGGAGAGGACGAAGACTACGAGTTTGAATTCGATGATGATACAGAGTATGAGGAGTATGAGTATGCGTACGCCACATATTTTGATGACTATGTTTATATTGCTGGTGCAGGTGTAATAGACGATAATACAGTTGTTTATGGAAAAAGCGACAAGACCATTGGCGAGTTCTGCGATTACATTGATGAGTCTGTTTTAGAAGATGGCAGAACCATTGACAGAGACCTTTTGTACGAACTTTTGGAAGTTCACCTTGTTGATTCAACTCTAAATGCCGGTCCGGAGTACTTTGAACAGTCAATGATGTACTGTCTGACCTTTGCTAATGAGTTCAGCGATATGGATATGGACGTTGATTACTGCATGTATTCTACCGAGGAGCCTACAACCTACTACTACGGCGTAGAGGTTGACGATAAGGAAGATACCTGGACAGTGGACTACTCCCAGAAGTTTGTGTACATGAACGAGGGTGATACAGAGTATACTTCAGCTGGAGATTATGGAATGTTCTCAGACAACACTCTTAGCTTATGGATGTATGTTATAGATGATTTCTTTGGTATTGAGTAATTATAGAAAGAGGTAACGATTTTGGAAAAAGTACTTGAGATAATTTCAAAGGAAGTAGGAGATGCCTTCGAGGCAGCAGGATACGAGCGTGAGCTTGGAAGGGTGACAATATCCAACAGACCCGATCTTTGCGAGTATCAGTGCAACGGAGCAATGTCAGGGGCCAAGAAGTATGGAAAGGCTCCATTTATCATTGCTGATGATGTGGCTGCAAGGCTTCAGGATAATGAGATGTTTGAAAAGGTTGAATCTGTTAAACCAGGATTTTTGAACATCACTGTATCCGGAGACTTTGTAAGAGAATACGTTGTAAGAATGCTCCACGAGAAGCACCTCGGTGTTTCAATGCCAGGCCAT
>CAMVJI010000007.1 GCA_947167765.1 uncultured Butyrivibrio sp.
TCATATGATACAGGAAATCTGACATTTCGTAAATAACCTCATTGTCATTTGGGTTTTTGGCAGCTATAACCATCTCTGTAGCTTCCTCTCCCACCTTTTTAAGGATCTTGTCAATGCCCTTATCGAACAGATAATTTGTATAAGACCCTTCTCTTGGATTTTTTTTTCTGTCCTTAATAACTTCATAGACACTGTCTAAAACCTTCTGAGGGTTTTTCTCGCTGTATTCTTTTTTAGCGATGTCGTTAAAGAAGCAGGAATAACTTCCAGTATGGCAGGCTGCGCCAATCTGCTTGACCTTGGCAAGAATTGTGTCAAGATCGCAGTCAGCTGTAAGGCTTTTAACAAACTGATAATGAGAACTTGTTTCTCCCTTTATCCAAAGTTCGTTCCTTGAACGGCTAAAATATGTCATCTTGCCTGTTTCAAGAGTCTTATTATAGGCTTCTTCGTTCATGTATGCCAGCATCAGAACCTGATCAGTCCTGTAGTCCTGAACGATAACAGGAACCATTCCATCTGAGTTTTTCTTAAGATCAGCCCAGGCAAAAGAACTACTTAATGACCTGTCAGTAACATCCTTTTCGATAACATCCTTGCCATCGTAAAAGAGATACTCATCATTTTCAGTATCAGGAAGTTTTGCCCCATCCTGATCCACAAATCGGATGAGTTCTGAGCTTAATGCATCTACCTGGTCCTTATTGTCTTCAATGGCCATAGGATCATCGTAGCAGATAATTATTTTTTCTTTTCCGAATTTCTCGGAAACCTCTTTTAAAATCTCTATGTTTGAAGGCTTGGAAAAGTTAAGGGCAGCTTTCTTGCAGCCTGCATACAACAGCTTTTTTATATCTTCCATCCTTTTGACATTCCCTGCTCCAGATACAGGTACATCAACTTCCTTGCAGATGTCCTTGATGATATCAAGGGCTTCTTCATGAGCTGCATCGTTACCAGATTCAGACATATCAAATACAATGATCTCATCAGCACCATTATCAGAGATGCTACCTGCATAGGAAACAGGATCATCACTTAGAACGGTCTTTCTGTCCCTTGATGATACTATCTTTTTATTTAAAAGAAATATATAGCCTGCTACTTTTTTCTTGTTATTCTGCATATTAAAGCGCTCCTTTAGTGCTCAGTACATCTGTGATCCTTGGATCATATGTAGATGCCTCATCCAAAGCCTTGGCGAAGGCCTTAAACATAGCTTCGATCTTGTGGTGGTCGTTCATACCTGTGATCACCCTAATGTGCAGGTTCATTGCTGCTGAGTATGAAACAGCATAAAAGAACTCTCTTACAAGCTGTGTATCAAAATCGCCAACCATAGGTGCATCGAAATTTGCATCCATAACAAAATATGGTCTTCCACACAGGTCAACAGCGCTCATCACGAGGGTTTCGTCCATAGGAAGGATCATGCTGCCATATCTTTTGATGCCTTTTTTATCACCAAGAGCTTGTGCTATTGCCTGTCCGAGAACAATTCCTGTATCTTCAACAGTGTGATGACCATCTACCTCAAGATCTCCGGATACCCTGACATCCATGTCATAAAGCCCGTGTTTTGCAAATCCTGTAAGCATATGATCAAAGAAACCAATGCCTGTTTCAATGTTTGAAACACCAGTCCCATCAAGGTTTAATGAAATTTTTATATTTGTTTCTTGCGTTTTTCTCGTAACTGTGGCTTGTCTTGTCCCCATAGCTTGTGGCTCCTTAGAAATTTTAACTAAATGTTGTTATTTCGAAATATTAAGATTATGTAAACTTGCATTTAATTTTCATTTTAGAAAGTTAACTTGCATTTTTAACACAATTTTACACAATTACAAATGTGATTTTATCGGCATTATCCATATCGGTCATTATTATAAAAACGGTCAAATCCTATTCAAACCTAACGGCGATAGAATTTGCATGGGCAGTTAGCCCCTCTCTGGTTGCAAACAATTCAATATCTTTGTGTGCATTAAATAAAGCCTGTTTTGAATAAGAAATAATACTTGTTTTCTTTACAAAATCATCTACTGAAAGTGGCGAGAAGAACCTTGCTGTCCTATTTGTAGGAAGTATATGGTTTGGACCTGCAAAATAGTCACCAAGAGGCTCTGAGGAGTAATCTCCAAGGAAGATTGCACCTGCATTCTTTATCCTGGTCATGGTTTCATATGGATTCTTAGTAATGATCTCAAGGTGCTCAGAAGCAACTGCATTTGCAGCTTCGATAGCATCATCCATATTATCAGCAACAAAGATGTACCCGTAGTTTTCAAGTGACTTCTTAATTATATCAGCTCTTGATAAGGTTTTAAGGAATTCGTCTATTTCTTTTGAAACCTTATCAGCCAGATCCTGTGATGTGGTGATCAGTATCGCACTGGCCATCTCATCGTGTTCTGCCTGGGATAAGAGATCTGCAGCTACAAACCTTGGATTTGCAGTCTCATCAGCTAAAACTAATATCTCACTTGGTCCTGCTATTGAATCAATTGAAACATGTCCAAAGCATGCTTTTTTGGCAAGGGCAACAAAAATATTTCCAGGACCTGTGATCTTATCAACCTTTGGTATACTCTCTGTTCCAAATGCCATGGCTGCAATAGCCTGGGCTCCACCGGCTTTATAGCTTTCAGTAACACCTGCTATATCTGCAGCTACAAGTGTTCCAGGGTTAACCTTTCCATCTTTTCCAGGAGGTGTGCACATTACGATCTTCTCCACGCCTGCAACTTTAGCTGGAACCACGTTCATAAGAACGCTGCTTGGATAAGCTGCTTTACCGCCAGGAACGTATACACCAGATATCTCAATAGGAAGGATTCTTTGGCCAAGAATGATTCCATCCTCTCTTGTGTCGATCCATGTATTTCTCTTTTGCTTTTCATGGAACACTCTTATATTCTCAGCGCTCTTTTTCATAACTTCAATGAACTCTGGATCAAGTGCCTCATAAGCTTCCTTAATCTCATCATCTGTTATTTTAATGCAGGAGGCATCCAAAGTACATTTATCAAACTTTGCTGTGTATTCAAACAAAGCTTTATCACCATTATTACGAATATCATTTATTATTTCATTTACTGTGTTTTCGTATTCTGTGTAGCTTCCAGGATTTCTGTTTAAAAGATTGCCTAAAAGCTCCTTCTTTGTATTTTCTGTCAGCTTAAGAGTTCTCATATCAGCTTAAGTTCTCCTTCATATCACTAATGAGCTTGCGGATCCTGTCTGTTTCCATCTGCATACTAACCTGATTAACAATCATTCTAGCAGAAAGTGGACAGATCTCTTCCAAAACTTCAAGGCCGTTTTCTCTAAGAGTGGATCCTGTTTCTACGATATCTACTATCACATCTGAAAGATTAACGATAGGTCCAAGTTCAACTGAACCATTGAGTTTTATTATATCAACAGTCTGATGCTTTTTATTAAAGAAATAGTCTTTAGCTATTCCTGGGTATTTACTTGCAACTCTGATCATCTCTCTGTGCTCTAAAAGCTCTTTTGCCTCGTGAGGTCCGCATACGCACATCCTGCACTTTCCAAAGCCCAGGTCAAGAACCTCATAGACCCTTCTGTTTTCTTCCAGGATCGTATCTGCGCCTACTATTCCAATGTCTGCCGCACCATACTCTACATATGTTGGTACATCAGGACCCTTGGCCAAAAAGAATTTTAGTTTTAATTCCTCATTGGTAAATATAAGCTTTCTTGTCTTTTTATCCAGTATCTCATCACAATGGATCCCACATTTTGCAAGAAGTTCCATAGTGTCATTAACAAGTCTTCCCTTACCAAGAGCAAAAGTAAGATATCTCATTGTCTCACCCTCTCTTTTTCACATTCTTAAGTGCAACTGCTTTGCCTGTAGATCTAAGGCTAGATGCTTTTTTCAGGCTCTCAGAAAAAGTGCTTTCATCGTATTCAATAACAATTGGCGCCTCTTCATGTAAAATCTCAATATTCTGCCTGTAAAGAGCTGACATAAGATCGTCAAGCAGTATTACAAATCCTATGGCAGGAGCATCTTTTCCGTATTTTCCAATAAGGGAATCATATCTTCCACCTTTGGCGATTGCATCACCAACGCCGTAAGTATAAGCGCTGAATATAACCCCTGTGTAGTAATTGAACTTACTAAGCATACCAAGGTCAAAAGATACGTACTGACTTACGCCATATTCTTTTAATACCTGATACAGCCTTTTAAGCCTTGAAATCGCTTGGATTGACCTTTCGTTATTAACCTGCTTCCTTGCTCTGTCAAGGGCCTCGTCAGAGCCAATAAACTCGGAAAATCTAACGATCAGTTCCTTATATTTGTCAGGAATAAGCCTTTCAGTCATAATATTCTCAGCTGCGAAGTAATTCTTTTGCAGTATCTGCTCCCTGACCATTTCCTCAGTATCTTCATCAATTCCAGCTTCTTCGCATAGGCCCTTGTAGTAATCAGCATCGCCAATGCTGACCTGGAATTCTTTAAGGCCTGAACTTTTTAAGGATTCGATCAAAAGAGCTATCATCTCAGCATCAGCAAAGACCGAATCATCATTTAAAAGCTCAACACCTATGTTGTAATTTTCCTTTAATTTGCCCTGCAGATTAGAAGTATTAAGAAATGACTTTCCCTGATATACCACTCTTACAGGTTCTGAATCTTCAAGCATGACCTTTGAAGCACATCTTGCTATTGATGGTGTAAAGTCAGGCCTTAGCACCAATGTGTTACCTTCTTTATCAAAGAACTTATAAAGCTCCTTCGCATCAGAAGCATTGATCTCATCAGAAAAAACATCGAAAAATTCAAATGTTGGAGTATCTATATCCTGAAAGCCAAAGCTCTTCATTTTACTGTAAATCTTGTCCTTTATGAGTATACGGTCGCTGCATTCAGTTCCGTAGATATCCCTGACACCATCAGGTGTATGTAATAAGACTTTGTTCATATAAACCTCACTTTAGTAATGCGCAGTGCTACTATGCTAATATGCTACTATAATAGAGAGTTTACAATATTGATAAACACGTGTCAATCTTTTTATTACCGCATATCAAGATCGGTGGATAAAGCATCAAGGTAAGGCACAAATATACCTGCTTCATGGCTTTGTCTCAAAATATATTTTTCATCAAGCTCCTCATGCCTGAAGCTCTTTCTTCCACCGTTTTGTGCTCTGTCCCAAAAAACCTTAAGATCTCTGTATGGCAGATAATAAAACTCATTAAGGCCTGTATAATAGATCAGGAAAAAAGCAACACCATCCTGTTTTTCAAAGTTTTCCATGAAGCTAACCTGATGGGGATGGATGTTTTCAAGGGCAAAGGTTTCCTGTGCACATTCTTTGGCATCAAAGCACACTGGAATTCCCTGAACAGCACCAATGTAGTCAACAGTACTCTTCTGGTCAAAATAAGCCAGAGTTATATGCCGTGTTTCTTTATCGATATTAATTGGCGTAATTGGAGTCGGGATCTTCTGAATAAGAGCAAGTCCAAGCTCGCCATATCTTTCATTGGTTCTGTTTATAAGTTCCTCTAAAGTTGAGCCTCTAAGGCCCCTTGAATTCCATGTTGGCATATTTTATCCTGTTATCTTTTGAAATTCTTTTGGAAGCTGCGCTACAAATTCCCTGCCACATAAGATATCAAATGGCGTGTTTAAATCTTTGGGAAATCTCACCCTATAGCTGTGAAGAAGCTGATGATTAAGCATACCGACTTTTTGTCCGCCATACTTAATATCTCCAATTATCGGATGGCCGATACTGGATAAATGAGCTCTTATCTGATGGGGCTTACCTGTCACAAGCTTAACTTCAAGTACAGTTAGGTCTTTTTCCCTAATATAATCTACAGGCTCGTACTCAGTCTCTATATAAGAGTATCCATCTCCAGGGTCATTTACCTTAATATCAACCTTATTTTTCTTTTCATCTTTGCTCAAATACCCCTTAAGGGATACAGGCTCGGTCAGATGTCCAGATACAATTGTTCTGTAATATTTATCTATAAGGCGCCTGCTTATAAGATCATTCATAGTCCTTGCGCCAATAAGGGACTTGGCGCAAATAACAAGTCCGCTGGTATTCCTGTCAAGTCTGTTGCAGATCGATGGCCTGTAGGATGAAAGGCTTTCTTTTGAAACATCTCCTTTGTTTAAAAGATAATCAATAAGCCACTCATTAAGACTTATATCATCTGCTTTTGCTTTTTGTGACAAAACTCCAAAAGGTTTATTTACCAAAACTATATTGTCGTCTTCATATATTACAGAAATATTTCCAAGTGTATTTAAGGCTTTCCCATCATTTTCTTTAGGCACAGCATTACCTTTTAGTTTTTCAAAGGTTTCATCAGAAAAGAAAACCCTGATAACGTCGCTTTCTTTTAGCTTCTCTGTGCCATCAGCTTTTTTACCGTTTAGAATAATATTCTTTTTTCGAAGCATTTTATATATAAAACCAGTTGAAGCCTCTTTAAAATAAAAGTTAAGAAACCGGTCAAGCCTCTTATCAGCTTCATTTGGTCCGATCATTATCTCACGCATAGGCTTTCCTTATAAAGAAATAGAAAGAAGTACTGACGCTGCAGTCTCCTGAGTACCTGGAACCCAGGCATCTTCCAGTGCCATGGGATCAATACTTTTATCCTGCCTTATCCTCTCAAGCTGAGAGAGCCTTAAACAGAAATCATCAAGCTTATTAAAAGCTTTAACGCTGTAGCTTCCGTATCCATTTTGTGCCATCATCTTTTTGATGTGCTTTTCAAGGTCAATCAGATCAAATGAATCATCCTCTACAAAGCAGCATATATTCTTATCAAGGACTGTAGATGCTGCCACATTAAAATTCTTGTCATACGATGTTATAACTTCATCGTAGCGTATAAGAAGTCCACCTTTGTTTTCTTGAATCTTTTGAAAAGAGCTGTCACTACATCCTTTTGCCCTCATAAACATTATCAGGTTTACTGCGCTCCAACCTGCAGGAAGGCATAAAAGTGCTGCTATAATACTTAAATAATTTTTACTGGAGCCAAAAATAAAAAGGCCTGAAAGGAACAGCGCAAGGACTACAAGTAAAAATAGTCCTGTGCGCAATATTCCAATCTGCCTTCTGTATCTGATATATCCAAAATCACCCTTAAAACTTTTCTTCATGAAACAAATCCCCAATAATCTTCTATGTATAAGTCTGATAACTGTTTTTTTAGATCATCGCTGTGTCTTGAGTAGTCATCACTTACAGCGACCACAGTCATTCCTGCATTTCTTGCAGCTTTGATACCATCTACAAGGTCTTCAAAAACAAGGCACTTTTTGGGATCAACCCCCAGCTCTTTAGCAACTAAAAGGTAGATATCAGGAGCTGGTTTGCCTTTATGTACTTCTGTTCCGGATTTGATACTTTGAAATTTTTCTCTTATATCATGGGAATAAAGAACCTGTTCAATAAGCTCAGTTGAATTGCTTGAAGCAATGCCAAGCTTTATCCCCCTCTCCTCACAAAGACTAAGAAAATCAAACACACCATTCTTTAATGGAACCTCATGTGTGTATTTATCAAAAGCCATTCTGTTCCAGTCATCACCTATTTTTTCGATGGTATCAGGAAGTGAAAATCTTTCCTTAAAATAAATAGCCGTTTCTACAAAGCTCCTTCCACCTATCTCCGTTTGAAGATCCTTTGGAGCTTCAATCCCAAAGCCTTTTAAATATTCGATATCAATAGCCTTCCACATCCACATGGAATCTACAAGTGATCCATCAAGATCAAAGATCACTGCTTCAAAATCATTTAAATCTATCTTTGACATATATATCCTTACTTGTTTAATAAATCTATTTCCTGCTGTGATAAAGGCCTGTACTCCCCAGGCTTTAGATCATCAGGAAGCTGCAGCGGTCCCATGGAAATTCGTTTTAAGAACAGCACTTCATTTCCGACAGCTTCAAGCATCCTCTTAACCTGATGGAATCTTCCTTCGTGGATAGAAAGAAATATCACAGGTCTTCCAGTGTCATCGCTTGGCCCATAGGTAACCCTTGCAGGAAGGGTGTAATCTACTGTTCCATCTTCCTTTCTATCACCAATATTAACGCCTTCTTCAAGCTTTAACTTGTCCGCATCTGAAAGAGCGTCTCTTAAATGGACCTCGTAGGTCTTATCTACATGCTTTTTAGGAGACAAAAGCCTGTGAATAAGACCTCCGTCATCGGTTATAAGAAGAAGTCCCTCTGTATCAATATCAAGTCTTCCACAGGGACTTAATCCCTTTATGTTTTCGTCCTTTAGAAGATCTAAAACAGTCGTATTTTTACCATCTGTAGTTGCACTGACAACACCCTGAGGCTTGTTTAGAAGATAATAGTGATACTTTTCATAGCCAAGAACAACGTCGTCAAAAGAAATCTCGTCAGCATTTTCATCAATGTGAACATCGCTTTTTGATGCAACTATTCCATTTATCTTACATCTTCCGTTCTTTACATATTCTTTTATCTGTTTGCGGGTACCAATATTATGTTCCCCAAGAAATTTATCAAGTCTCAAAAGCACTCCATCAATATACAAAAGACGCATTTACAGTAACTGGCGCGCTGGTAGAATCCTTTTCATAGTTGTTGTATGCTTTTACAACAATACTTGGATTTGTTGTTCCTGAAGGAACTTTAACATTAAATGACTGAGTAGGCTTAGTCCTGTCCCACATCTGCAAAGGACAGAAAGTCTTACCACCGTCATAGCTATAACTAAAGTAAATTACAGGACTCTGCTTATCTACTGCTGTAAGTTCAACAAGGACATTACCACTTGCCAAATCGTAGCCAAGAACCTTTATGTTGCACTGATCGGGACCAGTTTCATCCTGATAGAGTTTTCCGCTTGGCTTTTTTACAGATTTGTAAGTAAAGCCTGAAAAATCAGTACCTAAAGTTTTCGACTTAAGGCCATAGTATTTGGCAATAGCTGTGGCATCTGACTGGGCCAGCTTGTTTATGAAGTTGTTTGTTTTCACCAGTGAAACATCATTGCCATTATCAATATATGCATGCTCCAAAATTACACATGGCATATTCCTTGCTACGCACTGTCTTATTATTCCGTAGTAATCATTTCCTGATGAGCCAATCCTTGTCTTAACACCTTTTTGGTAAAGTCCAAGTCCGTTCCATTCAGCAGATACAATTTGTCCGAAGTTATATCCCTTTTGATAGTAAGAACCGAAGGTTGAAGTCCACACTTCTGAGCCATAAAACAGGTGCTCACTGGATGCGTTGAAGTGGATACTGAAAACAAAATCAGCATTTACATTTTGAGCAAATTTTGCCCTGTCCTCCAAAGACATGATCACATCTGTTGTTCTTGTCTGATAAACAGTAATGCCTTCGTATTTTTCAAGCTCTGACTTAAGTATATTTGCAAGCTGAAGAGTCAACTCTTTTTCAGAAAGGCCATTATACTGTGCTCCAAGATTGCGATCTCCTGTTCCTCCGTGACCTGGGTCAATAACTACAACTACATTCTTATTTGCGGCCTCAGCATTAACTGAAAAACCAGGATTTATAAAAAGAGAAATCACAAATGCCATTACCCAAAGATATGACATTAACTTTTTTGCGATAATTGACTTATTTTTCATAACTTTTCCCTCTCACACTATAAAGATAAAAAGCTGTCGCTATAAAGCGGCAGCTGTTAAAGCAAAAATCAGTTGATCATATCTAGGTTGATGTTGTCTTCCTGAGCATCTAATTGCCCACCAATATCAGAAGGTGCAGCTGCGTTTGTTGAAGCTGTAGTATTAACTGGCTGCTTAAGATCTGCCCTGTTTGATCTGATCACTTCACTGTACTGAGTAAGTGCAGATAAGATACTGTCATTGTTTTGTGCAACTTCCTTAACAATGTTGATACTGTTCTGCTTAACTGACTCTATGATCTCGTCATTGTGCTTGCTGGTAGCATCAATTGACTGGGCAATTATGCTCTCAACATCTGCAAGAAGCTGATCTGTGTAAGTAACGGCAGCAGCCTTCATTTCGTTAGCTTCGATCATTGCATTATCAAGTATTCCCTTGGCCTGCATAGCAGCCTGAGATACTACTTCGTTGGCCTGTGCATAAGCCTGCTGCATGATCTCATGCTCATTGATAAGTTCATTGGTATGAACTGTAGCTTCATCAATAAGCTCCTGTGCCTTCTTCCTGGCATCATTTAAAATCGCTTCTTTATTGCTGATGATCTTTTGGTATCTCTTGATCTCTTCTGGAGTCTTGCTCCTAAGCTCTCTTAAAAGTTCATCAATTTCTTCTTTGTTAACAATGATCTTGGTCTGAGAAAGAGGCTGAGGCTTACAATTGTCTATATAGGTCTCAATCTCATCTATCAGCTGTTCAATTCTGCTGGTCATAATAAAAATTCCCCCTGAATTTACTTAAATCCGTATTTCTGATAGAGCCTGTCAGCTATAAATTCCGGTACACACGGTGAAATATCCCCATTGTAGCTTGCAATCTCCTTGACAACTGAGCTGCTAAGATATGAATACTTAAGGCTTGTTGTCAAAAATACGGTATCAACCTGATTGTGGGACAATTCCTTATTGGTCTGTGCGATCTGAAGTTCATATTCAAAATCAGTAATAGCTCGAAGCCCTCTGATCACAATATGGATATCAGCACTCTTGCAGTAATCAATAAGTAGTCCGCTGAAAGACTCGATCTTCACGTTAGATAAGTCTTTAACAGATTCTTGTAACATTTTAACACGTTCATCAAGACTAAACAATGGAGTTTTAGCTGAATTGCACATCACAGCAACTATAACTTCATCAAACATCTTGGATGCACGACTTATGATATCTAAATGTCCGAAGGTTACTGGATCAAAGCTACCAGGATAAACAGCTATTTTCATTTACTTAAGCTTCCTTTCTGTAAAGAAAAACATGTTTATTGGTCTTGTACTCTTTTTCTCTTCTGACTTCAAAGCCATAATTCTCAGCAAAAGAAAAGTCAAGATTAAGATCTGCTTCCACGATGATCATGGTATTTGCTGTAACATAATTCATCTCTGAAAGCTGAGATAAAGTTCTCTCATAGAGCTCTCCATGGTATGGAGGATCGATAAAGATAATATCTGCTTCCTTTTCCTTGATGCTTCTAAGTCCAAGAACAACATCCTGCTTAAGGACAGTTGCCTGCTCCTCAAAATGTGTTGTCTTAAGGTTTTCAAGGATGCACTTATAGGCATTTACGTTGTTCTCCACAAATACAGCCCTGACTGCTCCCCTTGAAAGAGCTTCAATCCCTATTCCGCCACTTCCAGCAAAAAGATCAATAAATACTGCCCCAGGAACCTGATTCTGTATCATGTTAAAAAGAGTCTCTTTTATCCTGTCCTGGGTTGGTCTTGTATCGTTACCCTCTGGAGTGACAAGTCTTAATCTTCTTGCAGTTCCTGCAATTACTCTCATAATCTCACCTTTGTACCCTTGGTATCTCTGCTTGTGATCTTAAGATGTCCAAGGTTAAGTTCTTTGCCGTTATGCTCAATCTTTTTCTCTTCCATATCAGAAAGATAATATACGTCTCGGATGAAGTCCTTGGAAGATAGTCTCATTCCTCTTACGCCAACTGCAGCCTTTTTCTTTTCTGGAACAGTTTCAACCAGGAATCTAAGGAAATATCCGTCGTTGGTCTTAAGAATGACAGTTTTCTGGGTGTGAAGGATCTCTACATTTACAACTTCATCTCCATCAAGGAGCTTGGTTGCAGCTACTGTTCTCTTAGAAACATCAAACTCACCGCCGTCTACAACCTTCATCATTGACTGTTTTGTAGTAAATAATATCCTGTAAAGATTAAGATCCGACTGGCTGGCAGCCATTACTATGGTTTCCTTGGATGTGTCGAAGTTACTGACATTATCGATTGGAACGCCCTTATCTCGCATCTTTGCCTGGGGCAGGTCCATAGCCTTTACAGTATGAAGATTACCGGTGTTGGTAAAGAAACAAACCTTTCCGGTATTCTTCATGATAAATGAGAACCTGAACTCATTTTCAATTGTCTCTTTATTCTTTTCATATGTAGATGCATCGATGGTCTTAGCATAGCCAAATTTGTCCATGATGAAGGCTACGTCGATCTCTTCTACAGGCTTTTCTTCGTAAACTGCATCTTCTCTGTCGTCGATCTCAGTTCTTCTTGCCTTCTGATATTCCTTTTTGATCTTGATAAGATCATTCTGAATAACCATGGACATAGACTCATGGCTCTCCAAAATATCTTCGTATCTGTAGATGTTCGCCACTGTCTGCTCATGCTCTTTTATAAGAGCATCAAGTTCAAGGCCAATGAGCTTATACAGTCTCATATCAAGGATAGCATCTGCCTGAGCCTCTGTAAAAAGAAGTTGTGCAGCCATGGCTTTTGATTCCCTTGATTTAAAATTGATGCCTTCTGTAACACCATTTACCAGGCAGTTTTTAGCCATTGGCCTGTCCTTGGAACCGCGCAGGATCTCAATGACAAGATCGATAACATTGCAAGCTTTGATAAGACCTTCCTGGATCTCTTTTTTGTCCTGCTCCTTCTTTAAAAGGGTCTGATATTTCCTTGTGGTGATCTCAAACTGGAAATCAGCACAGGCTCTCATGATCTCTTTTAACGAAAGGGTCTCAGGCCTTCCGTTATCAATAGCCAGCATATTGACGCCAAAAGTATCTTCGAGCTTAGTCTTTTTGTAGAGAAGATTTGTAAAGTTCTCTACATCTGCATCTCTTTTAAGCTCAATTACGATCCTAATACCTTCCTTAGATGACTGGTTTGAAATATCAACAATATCATTGGTGATCTTCTTTTCAGCAAGCTCTGCCACATCAGCCATGAACTTACCAATACCAGCGCCTATCATAGTATAAGGAATTTCTGTTACAACAAGGTTAGTATGGCCATTTTTACCCTTTTCTACTTCAACCTTGCCCCTTATCTTTATCTTGCCTACGCCGCTTTCATAGATTGATAAAAGCTCATTTTTATTGATAACGACGCCGCCAGTAGGAAAATCAGGGCCTTTTATGTACTTCATCAGGTCTTTTGTAGAAAGAGTATCATCCTGGATATAAGCTATCTCCGCATCAATGACTTCCGCAAGATTGTGAGGAGGCGTACTTGTTGCCATACCTACAGCAATACCTTCTGAGCCATTTATAAGGAAATTAGGGATCTTAACAGGAAGAACTGAAGGCTCTTTTTCTGTCTCATCAAAGTTAGGTACAAAATCAACGACATTCTTATCAAGATCCTCAAGGAAATTCTCCTGAGTGAGCTTACTAAGTCTTGCCTCAGTGTAACGCATGGCAGCGGCTCCATCGCCTTCGATATTGCCAAAGTTACCATGACCATCTACAAGAGGAACCATCTTTTTAAAGTCCTGCGTCATTACAACAAGACAGTCATAGATGGAGCTATCGCCATGGGGATGATATTTACCCATTGTATCACCCACGATCCTGGCGCTCTTTCTGTAAGGTCTGTCATATCTGATGCCAAGGTCGTACATGTCATATAAAGTTCTGCGCTGAACCGGCTTAAGACCATCTCTTATATCAGGAAGGGCTCTTGCTACAATTACGCTCATTGCATAGTCAATAAATGACTTTTGCATAACCTCGGAATATTCGGTTCTAATAATACGATCATCCATTGTTCGTTTTTCCTATCGTTAAATATCAAGCTCTGCATCTGTTGCATGCTGATGGATAAATTCTTTTCTTGGAGGAACATCAACTCCCATAAGAAGCTCTGTCATCTGAGAAGCCATCTTGGCATCCTCGATCTCCACAAGCTTAAGAAGTCTTCTCTCAGGATCAAGGGTTGTCTCCCAAAGCTGTTCAGGATCCATTTCACCAAGACCTTTGTATCTTTGAAGTGTGAAGTTACCCTTATGAGTCTTTCTATATTTTGAAAGAGCTACATCGTCATAGAGGTATTCCTCTTTTCCCTTTGCAGGGAGTGCCTTATAAAGTGGTGGCATTGCAAGATAAACATGGCCCTGGAAAATGAGTTCTGGCATGAACCTGTAGAACAAAGTAAGGAGCAGGGTTGCGATATGCTCACCATCTACGTCCGCATCAGACATGATAATTATCTTGTCATAGCGCAGCTTATTGATATCAAAGTCGTTTCCATAGCCTTCAGAAAATCCGCAGCCAAAGGCATTTATCATGGTTTTTATCTCTGCATTTGCAAGAACTTTATCAATGCTGGCTTTCTCTACGTTAAGGATCTTACCTCTGATTGGAAGGATTGCCTGATAGTTACGATCTCTTGCCATCTTGGCGGAACCTCCCGCAGAATCTCCCTCTACGATAAAGATCTCGCACTTTGATGCGTCCTTACTTATGCAGTTTGCAAGCTTACCATTGGAATCAAAGGAGTATTTCTGCTTGGTAAGCATGTTGGTTTTTGCTTTTTCTTCAGTCTTTCTGATCTTGGCGGCCTTTTCAGCGCAGCCAATTACAGCCTTTAAGGTTTCAAGGTTTCTATCAAAAAATCTGGTAACCTCTTCTCCTGTTATCTTGGATACGATCTTGGCTGCATCCTGGTTATCAAGCTTGGTCTTGGTCTGACCTTCAAATCTTGGATCTGGGTGCTTGATGGAAATGACTGCAGTCATACCATTTCTTACATCAGTACCTGTAAAGTTGACGTCCTTGTCCTTAAGAATGCCAAGTTCTCTTGCATACTGATTGATAACGTTGGTAAACATAGTCTTAAAGCCGGTAAGATGTGTACCACCTTCAGCGTTATAGATATTATTACAAAATCCCAGTACCTCTTCATGGAATTCATTGACATACTGGAAGGCAGCCTCGACCTCAATGCCTTCACTTTCTCCGCTAAAGGAGATAACGTCAGTGACTGATTCCTTGGACTTGTTCATATCCCTGATAAATCCAGTAATACCATCTGGCTCATGGAATTCAATATATTCCTCTACTCCAGGTCTCTTATCTTCAAAAACTATAGTAAGCTTGGGATTAAGATAAGCAGTTTCATGAAGCCTTGACTTGATATCGTCTTCCCTGAACCTGGTCTTTTCAAAGATTTCATCATCAGGAAGGAAATTAATGGTTGTTCCTGTATCTTTTGTAGTACCTACTGACGGAAGAAGTCCATTAATAAGCTCAACCGTCGGAATACCTCTTTCGTAAGCATCTTCATAGATAAGCCCATCCTTCTTAACTCTAACGCTCATTCTTTTTGAGAGCGCGTTAACGACCGAAGAACCTACACCATGAAGTCCTCCGCTGGTCTTATATGCGTTATTGTCAAATTTTCCACCTGCATGGAGCATGGTAAGAACTACACGCTCGGCTGAAACGCCCTTTGCGTGCATACCAACTGGAATGCCTCGGCCATTATCTTCGACAGTAGCACTGCCATCAGCTTCAAGGCATACATGAATTCTTGTACAAAATCCTGCCAGATGCTCATCTACAGCATTGTCTACGATCTCATAAACAAGGTGATTAAGACCTCTGGTAGTGACACTTCCTATATACATTCCAGGGCGCTTTCTTACAGCTTCAAGGCCCTCCAGGACGGTAATACTGGAAGCATCATAATTTTCTTGTAATGACATTAGATAACCCCTTTAAAACATTTTTTCATACAATTTATATTCAGTAATGGATCTTTCTGGTAACTGTTACAGCCAAAGCTCCAGGTCCAATGTGACATCCAACTGAGAGAGAAAGCGGATCAAGATGCATATCAAATCCGGGGATTGCAGCTTCAACCTCTTTTTTCCATTCTAGAGCCGCATCAAGATTATTGGTATAAGCACCAGCAATCCAGAAGTCCCCTTTATCCATGCCTCCAAATCTGTTCTCGATGTCTGATTTGATGGCATTGATCATGATATTTTTGCCCTGGGCTGTGGTTCTTGCCTTAGCAAATGCATCAAGTTTTTCTCCCTGTATCTGAAGTACTGGCTTAAGGCGAAGAAGTGTTCCAAGGGCTGCAGCAGCAGGTGTTATTCTTCCACCTTTTTTCAGGTAATGAAGAGTATCAAGCATAATGTAGATGCTGGATTCCATCTTGGTCTCAATCAGTTTATCCCTTATTGCTTCTGCAGAAAAACCTGCTTCCGCCATTTCCTTCGCATCAAGAGCTGACTGTCTTTGCGTTACAGAAATTCTCTGATTATCTATAACAAAAACTTTTCCTTCATATTCTTCCTGGGCGATCATATATGCGCTCTGGCAGGAACCTGAAAGACCGCTGCTCATAGGGATATAGATGATCTGCTCATATTCCTTAAGGACTTTATCCCAAAGGGTCATAAGAGAATCAGGTGTTGGTTGGCTTGTTGATACATCTGCATCTTCAGCTAGTTTCTCATAGAACTGAGACTGGGTTAAGTTTATATCCTCAAAGTAGTCCTGACCGTTTATCATAAAAGGCATTGGTACTACGAATATTCCAAGTTCTTCACCCTGCTTTTGGGTTATTCCGCTGTTACTGTCTGTAATTATAGCAATCTTAGACATGTCAATAAGCCGGCAAATGCCGACATTCCTCCTATTTTCACTAATATGATAGATTAAGTTTACTTTTATAAAGTTGTAAAGTCAACAAAATTTGCAGATTTTGTACCAAGGACTTCTTTAAGCACAGCATGTTGTGGCAGTGACAGATCAGGATCTTCTAAAAGTATCCTGTCAGCATCCATGGCTGATTCCTTGACAAGGTCGCTGTCATGGTAAATATCTCCCAGCCTGAAGTTCATCTCTCCGCTCTGTCTGACTCCAAAAAGATCTCCAGGACCTCTTTGCTTCAAGTCTTCTTCTGCAATAACGAATCCATCGTTGGATTTGTTCATGATATCAAGTCTTTTTGCTGCTTCCTCATCATCTGAAGAATTGATAAAGATACAGTAGGACTGATCCTGTCCTCTTCCTACTCTTCCTCTGAGCTGATGAAGCTGCGAAAGACCAAATCTCTCAGCATTTTCAACCATCATAACTGTCGCATTTGGTACGTTTATGCCAACTTCAATAACAGTTGTTGAAACAAGAACATCTATTTCACCTCTGCCAAAAGACTCCATGATCTCATCTTTCTTTTCAGGCTTCATCTTGCCGTGTAGAACGCTTACAGAAACGCTACCAGGAAGTGCTGACCTTAAAACTTCTGAATAGTCCATAACATTTTCAACACCGTCCAGTTCACCCTGCTCTATCATGGGACAAATTACATAAACCTGATGCCCTTTTGAAACTTGTTCGGCTATGAATTTATAAGCAGTTTCTCTATAGCCAGGTCCCACAACGCAGTTTTTGATAGGAAGTCTGCCAACTGGCTTTTCATCCACGATAGATATATGGAGGTCCCCATATAAGATAATTGCCAAGGTTCTTGGTATGGGAGTTGCACTCATAGCAAGGACATGAGTACTTTCTCCTTTTCCAGAAAGAGCTCCTCTTTGCCTTACACCAAATCTGTGCTGCTCATCGGTTACAACAAGTGCCAGATTCTTGTAGTTTACCTTATCCTGAATAAGGGCGTTGGTACCGATGATGCAATTTACTTCTCCCTCACTTATGCGCCTTTGGACTTCTTTTTTAGCCCCTGCTGGCAAGGATCCTGTAAGAAGGGCTAAATTTAGATTCTTTATATTATACTTTTTTATAAGTTCATTAAATGTCTCGTAATGCTGGGCTGCAAGCACCTCTGTTGGAGCCATCATAGCACCCTGATAGCCATTTGCTGCAGTCATTAAAAGAGCAAGAAACGCCAGTATTGTTTTTCCGGAGCCAACATCACCCTGAATAAGCCTGTTCATAACAAAAGGCCCTGAGAGATCTGCTGTAATGTCATTCCATGCTCTTATCTGAGCTTTCGTCAGATCATATGGAAGCTGCTCCATAAGCCTTTTTGTGTCAGCAACCTCTATCATCCTGGACATATTTTGAACTTCATCAGAATTCTGCTTAAGAAAACGAAGTCTTAATACAAAAAGTAAAAACTCATTATATGCAAGTCTTCTTCTGGCATCCTCAAGCCCCAGATCCCCGGAAGGAAAATGAACGGCCTTAAGAGCTTCAAAATAGCTCATAAGATCTAGTCTTTTTAAAATATCCGAAGGCACAAACTCATCAAGGCATCCAATGTTAATAAAGGCCTTTTCAACAGCTTTTTTCACAGTGTTGTTAGTAAGGCCCTTAGTCAGAGGATATCTTGGCCAAAGCCTGCCAATAAGAGAAGCGTATTCATCTTCTTTGTACATTTTGGGATGGTCCATGGAAAAGAAATTTCCCTTTTTTCTGACCATTCCTCTAAATACGTAGGTTGTACCAGATTTTAGCGAACTTGCAAGGTACGGCGCATTAAAGAATACTATCTTTATCCTGCCTGTCTCGTCAGCAGCATCAAATGCTGTGATAGAAAGATTTCTTACACGTCTTTTTGTAATAGATCCGACAATTGTAAGCCTTGATGACATGACAATATTGGTCTTTAAGTCACAGGCCTTTACCGGAGCATCAAACTTATCATAACCCCTTGGAAAATAGTGGATCAGATCATCACAGGTAAAAACGCCTACTTTATTAAAGAGCTTACCTGTCTTTTCACCAATTCCCTTTAATGAAATTATGCTTTCTTCAAGTTCTCTTTTCCCCAAAACAGTCCCCTTGAAATACAAAATAAACAAAAAGCCGGACATAAAAGCCCGGCTTAATAGTTTTATTCAGCAGATACAATATAGTAGTAAATAGGCTGACCACCAAACTGAAGCTCCACGTCACAGTCTGGGAATCTGGAAGAAATGCGGTCTCTTAATGAGTTTGCATCCTGTTCACTAACCTCATCACCGTAATAAACGCTGATAAGCTCTCTATCATCGTTCATCATCTTCTCAAGCATATCAAATGTAACATCTGCAATATCTGAACCAACTCCAAGGATTCCCTTGTCGCCAATTCCCATATAGTCGCCCTGCTTGATGGTGACATCATCGATAACAGTATCTCTTACTGCATAGGTAACTTCACCGGTTGAAACAGTTCCCAGAGAATCGTTCATGGAACTGATATTGTCATCAAGTCCAGCATCAGGAATATAGTTGATGATGGCTGTAATACCCTGTGGAACAGTCTTACTTGGAACAACCACAATCTTTCTGCCATCTTCAGAATCCTCTGACATGATAGCTGCCTGATTAGCTGCAAGAATGATATTCTTGTTATTTGGAAGAACAATTACGGTATCTGCATTGACCTTGGCGACTGCATCAAGGATGTCAGCAGTACTAGGATTCATTGTCTGACCACCTTCGATAACGTAGTCAACACCAAGTCCTCTGAAGATATCAGCAAGTCCAGAGCCTGCACAAACTGTTACAAATCCAACGTCCTTCCTGGGACCCTGAGATACTTCTTCAGCTACATCAGTAAGCTCGACCTTATCGCCAAGAGGAATATCATCACCAGCTGAATATGTAGGTGTCATCTCAGCAGCTCCGTTAACTTCTGTCTTTATTTCTGACCAGGAGCCGTCCTTATTTTCATGGAAGAGCTTCTCTCTGTGCTCCATCCACATGTTATCAATCTTCATATTAGAGAGCTGACCATACATTAAAGCTCTCTGAATAGCAAGTCCAGGATCATTGGAGTGAACATGTACCTTGCAGATCTCATCATCTGCAACCATTACGATACTGTCACCAATTGACTCAAGGAATCCCTTAAAATCAATCTCCTGCTTGACGTTAAGTGGCTTGTTTAAAAGAACTATGAACTCTGTACAATAGCCAAACTTAATGTCCTCAGCTGGCTGAGCCTTACCTGACTCTTTGGCAGGCTTAACGTCTTCCTCAGTGATGGTCATATCTATCTCTTTACCAAGATAACCATCAAGGGCTCCCTTCATTACCTGTACAAGTCCCTGTCCGCCCGAATCTACAACACCAGCCTGTTTAAGAACAGGAAGCATATCAGGAGTCTTGGAAAGAACCTCATCAGCATAGTCAATTACCTGTCTGCAGAAGGTTTCGATATCATCGCAGCCTTCCATTGCAAGCTCATGAGCCTTCTCACTGGCACCCTTAGCTACTGTAAGGATTGTTCCTTCCTTGGGTTTCATAACTGCCTTATAAGCAGTTTCAACACCCTTTTCAAAAGATTCAGCAAGTACATTTACTGTAAGAACGTCATGCTGTTTAACAACCTTGGTAAAACCTCTAAGAAGCTGAGATAAGATAACACCAGAATTACCTCTTGCTCCTCTAAGTGATCCTGATGAAATTGCCTTGCAGATTGCTTCCATATTGGAAGAATCTGAAAGTGACTGAACTTCCTTGGCTGCAGACATGATGGTCATTGTCATGTTTGTACCTGTATCTCCATCAGGAACAGGGAATACATTAAGTTCGTTGATCCACTCTTTTTTAGCGTCAAGATTTTTCGCTCCGCTAAGGAACATCTTAGAGAGCATCTTCGCGTCAATAGCATTATTACTCAAAACAATATCCTCCATAAACCTAAGGTCTATTTAGTCGATGACGCGAACGCCTTCTACATAAATATTTATCTTTTCTATCTCAAGTCCTGTGAACTCTTCTACCTTATACTTAACTGTATCAATAAGGTTTTCTGATACGGCAGAAATACTAACACCGTAAGAAACAATTACGTGAAAATCAAGCTTTAACTTGTTGTTCTCATCAAGAGTTACATTAATACCTCTTGTCATAGAATCAAGCTTTAAAAGACTAACAAGTCCGTCCTTAACATTAACATTGGCCATACCAACGATACCAAAGCACTCCATGGCAACAGCGCCAGCATACTGGGCAATAACTTCATTATCAATGGAAATATTTCCCATGTGAGTATTTAATACTGAAGCCTTCATATATGTCCTCCTTTATGCAGTGTTTTTGCATACCACATTGAATTATAATAGAAGCAATCAAAAAAATAAACAATTATTTTTAAAATATAACTTGCAATCTAAATTGTTTTTTGCTAATATATCAATGTTGCGGATAATTCTGCGCAAAATTGCTATTAGAACAAACATGGCTTATAAGGAGGTGTCAAAATGGCTAAATGTGAAATTTGTGGCAAGGGCGTTCATTTCGGTAACAACGTAAGCCATTCTCATAGAAGATCTAACAGAGTTTGGAAGTCTAACGTTCAGCATGTTGCAGTTAAGATTAACGGAAACACACAGAGAATGAATGTTTGCTCAAGCTGCCTTAGATCTAACAAAGTTGAGAGAGCTTAATCGCTACTTGATCAAAAAATTAAAATCACCTGGTTTTTGCCAGGTGATTTTTTTATACAGAAAATCCAAAAAGTGCAAGCTTTGAAACTATGAGCTCTCTTACTATTATGCCAAGTCTTTCCTTCTCTTCTTTATCAAGCTTTACAAGCTGCTCTATGGTATAGACCTTTTCTTTAAAGCCCTTTTCTTTCTTTTCAGGATTCTTGTACAAGGATGTCCGGACTCTTGATTTTAGCTGTTTATATATTCTGTAGTCAAAGCCTTCTCCATTCATGTAATATAAGTGAGATTCCAAGGTGGTTTCATAATCCACTTCGTCTTTCAGGTATTTTGTGATTATGGTCTTGTATTTAAATGGAACCATTTCATTATTTAAAAGCTCGCTATAGCTGTAGCGAGCTCCAAAATAATACCTTTCGATATCCTGCATATAGTATTTAAAGTCATTTTCATTAACTATATTGTTCATGATTTCTTATTTCTTTTCTCCGCTGTCAATGTCCTCTATCTTGTCACCAGAAAACTTGATGGCATCTCTTATCTTATCCTCTTCCCATCCAGTTTCTTCCATAAGTTCCTCTACAGTAACTTTTCTCCTAAGGTCATCTGAAAGTTCTTTTGCTTTGTCAGCTACTTCATTTACTAAAGCTAATACTTTCTGCATACCTGCATCCTCAGAAAGGTTTTCCTGTATTATCTTTTCCATGGCATCAAGCATCATCTTATAAAGAAATGCTTCCACCTCCTTAGGCTCTCCCACTGCTTCAAGCATTGTGACGCCCTTGGTAAGAGCAACGTTACCTTCTCCTATAAGATCCTCGATAAAAACTCCCTGCTCAGAGTACATCCTGGCTACATCAACAACAAGAGGAAGGTAATTTTCTATCAGTCTGCTCTGGGCATCCTTATCTCCTGCTATAGCCGACATCTGGACAGCTTCCAGTTCCCCATCGCTTAATTTGTTTAAAGAAGAAAGGCTTTCAATATAGTCATCAAGGTAGTTCTTTTCTTCCTGGCTTAAGTCTTCATCAAAATCCACGTCTTCGCCAACACCGATCTTATGGCTTTTTAAATAATCGTAAACCATGGATAGCTGCTTTTCATCAAGGTCAAGCTCTGAAAAAGCAAGGTCGATCTGTTCTTTTGTTATGGTGTTTTTGTTTTCTCTTGCTGTTCTTGTAACAAGCTTTAAGATCTCAGCAAATTCTTTTTCTTTATTATCAATATTTCCCATTTACGATATATCTCTTTTCTATGATTATTTCACGTGCTGATGAGTAAAAAGGTGATCCTGGCAGTATTCATAGTTGCCATTACACTTGGAGCAGAACCTGAATTCAAGCTCAGGATTAGTTTCTTCAGTTTTGCCACAGACAGCGCATTTATGCCTTGTGACGCCCTGAGGTCTCATCTTGACTCCTTTGTTAAACTCCTGTCTTCTCTTTATCTCTTTGGGCCTTAGATGACTTAACCTTCCCAAAGAAAGATAGAAAAGGAAAACATTTAAAAACTGGAAGAACACAGCAAAGAATATTGCATAGTTCCTTCCGATAAGTCCATTGTAAATTGCGCTAAATGCAAGCATTCCGGCGTAAAGGATACCAAGGTATTTAACCTTTATTGGAATAATGAACATCAAAAGCAGCTGAATATCAGGATAGCAGATTGCAAAGATCAGAAATACCGCTTCCTGAATGTAGTAAGTGCTAAACACTCCAGAAAGAGTATACATCAGCGCTGCAAGAAGCTGTTCATTGCCGCCAGTTATGAAGTAATAAACTAGATATGTAAGAAATGCAGACAGGATCATGAAAATGATTCCGCCAAACACGAACACATTGTATCTAAAGGTTCCTATAGTCCGCTCCATGGTGGTGCCCATGAAATAATACAGATACAAAGTAAAGAATATCCAAATGCTAAGTGCCTGGGGCGGAATAAGGATCCAGGTCACAAGGCGCCAAACCTGACCATGAAGGATAAGATATGGATCCAGGGTCAGATAGTTTGTTATATTCACTTTAAATGGCGCAAACTGTAATACGTATCCAAATATGTACAGTCCAATGATGTAAACTGTGATATTCCTTATGGCGTACTTTCCAAATTTTCTTTCCATATTATTTAAAAAGTTATTCATTAAAGGCCTAACCTTCTTTCTTTTAATGGTCATGTAACTTTAAAATTTTAACATCTGCTGATTTTATTGTAAACATTTTATGCAATCTAATCCAATTGCTTTTTTTGCCCCCCTGCTATATAATCATTTAGATTGTCATATATTAATAAGAAGAGGTTTTAATATGATTTCAAAGGATTTTACACTTGGAATTGACATAGGTTCTACAACTGTTAAGATTGCGCTTTTAGATAAGGATAGAAATATTGTCTTTTCTGATTATAAAAGACATTTTGCTAATATTCAGGAGACTTTGTCTGAGCTGTTAAATGAGGCAAAGGAAAAATGCGGAAACATCACTCTTCATCCAGTCATCACTGGTTCTGGCGGACTTACCCTGGCAAGTCACCTGGGAGTTCCATTTGAACAGGAAGTTGTTGCTGTATCCACTTCTCTAAAGGCACTTGCACCTAAGACTGACGTTGCTATTGAGCTTGGTGGCGAAGATGCCAAGATCATCTATTTCGAAGATGGTAACGTTGAACAGAGAATGAATGGTATCTGTGCAGGTGGTACAGGTTCTTTTATCGATCAGATGGCTTCACTGCTGCAGACAGACGCCACTGGTCTTAACGAGTATGCCAAAAACTACAATTCTCTTTATACAATTGCTGCCAGATGCGGTGTATTTGCCAAGTCGGATATTCAACCTCTTATCAACGAAGGTGCTACAAAGGAAGACCTTTCAGCTTCAATATTCCAGGCCGTTGTAAATCAGACAATTTCTGGTCTTGCCTGCGGTAAGCCAATAAGGGGTCACGTAGCATTTCTTGGCGGACCACTTCACTTTTTAGACCAGCTTAAGGCTTCATTTGTAAGAACTCTTAATCTTGATGCTGAGCACACAATTGAGCTTGATAACTCTCATCTTTTTGCTGCCATTGGTTCTGCAATGAATGCCAAAGAAGAGGTTTTCTATACAATGGATGAAATGACTGGAAAGCTCTCTTCCAAGATTGTGATGGAAGCAGAAGTTTCTCGTCTTGATCCTCTATTTAAAAATGAAGAAGAATATAAAGCTTTCAAGGCAAGACAGGACAACTACAGAGTAAAAACAAGAAAGCTTGACGATTATAAAGGAAATGCATTCCTTGGTATCGATGCTGGTTCAACAACTACCAAATGTGCGCTTATCAGTGAAGATGGTGATCTTCTTTACTCATTCTATTCAAGCAATAATGGTAGCCCACTTAAAACAGCTATCTCTTCTATCCAGGAGATTTACAAGCTTATGCCAGAAGGTGTAAGGATTGCAAGAAGCTGCTCAACTGGATATGGTGAGGCTCTTCTTAAGTCAGCTCTTTTACTTGACGATGGCGAGGTAGAAACTATCGCCCACTACAATGCTGCTGCATTTTTTGACCCTAAGGTTGACTGCATCCTTGATATAGGTGGTCAGGATATGAAGTGTATCCATATTAAGAACAATTCTGTTGACTCTGTTCAGCTTAACGAGGCTTGTTCTTCTGGTTGTGGTTCATTTATCGAGACATTTGCAAAATCTCTTGACTATTCAGTTCAGGACTTTGCCAAGGTAGCTCTTTATGCTAAATCCCCAGTAGATCTTGGTACAAGATGTACTGTATTCATGAATTCAAGAGTTAAGCAGGCTCAGAAGGAAGGCGCTGATGTCGCTGATATTTCATCCGGACTTGCATATTCAGTTATCAAAAATGCTCTGTTTAAGGTTATCAAGGTTTCTGACGCTAAGGATCTTGGTCAGAACATAGTTGTTCAGGGTGGAACTTTCTATAATGATGCTGTTCTTCGTGCCTTTGAGATCATTTCAGGCGCTGAAGCTATAAGGCCTGACATTGCAGGTATCATGGGCGCTTTTGGTGCTGCTTTGATCGCCAGAGATCGCTTTAATGAGGTTAACGATTACAAGACCACTATGCTTTCCATTGATCAGATAAATGCGCTTAAGTACTCAACCAGCATGACAACCTGTCAGGGATGTACAAACCACTGCCGACTTACCATCAATAAATTCACAGGTGGTCGTCAGCACATTTCAGGAAACAGATGCGAGCGCGGAATTGGAAAGGTCAAGAATGCGGAAGGCATTCCAAATCTGTTTGATTATAAATATAAAAGAATATTTGGCTATGAGCCACTTGATGATGACAAGGCTACAAGAGGAACTGTTGGTATACCGAGGGTTCTTAACTTCTATGAAAACTACCCATTCTGGTTTACCTTCTTTACAAACCTTGGATTTAAGGTAGTTCTCTCACCAAGGTCCACTCATCAGATATATGAGATGGGAATTGAATCAATTCCCAGTGAATCTGAGTGCTACCCTGCCAAAATCTCACATGGTCATGTGGAGTGGCTTATTGGTCAGAAGGTTGATTTTATCTTCTACCCTGGACTTTTCTATGAGAGACAGGAAGTTGATGGGGCAACCAACCATTACAACTGCCCTATTGTCACATCATATTCTGAGAATATCAAGAACAATGTAGAAGCCATTACTGAGGGCAAAATGAAGCTCAGAAATCCATTCATGGCCTTCACAAACCTTGAAACAGCAACCGATGCTCTTGTAAAAGAGTTCTCAGAAATCCCTGCTGAAGAAGTGATAAAGGCTGCTAAGGATGGCTGGGACGAGATGGCAAAAGCCAGAAAAGATATTCAGCAAAAGGGTGAAGAGACACTTAAATGGATGGAAGAAAATGGCAGACACGGTATTGTCCTTGCTGGTCGTCCTTATCACGTAGATCCTGAGATCAATCATGGAATTCCTGATATGATCTGCTCTTATGGTGTTGCAGTTCTTACAGAAGACAGTATCTCACACCTTGGAACTCCTGAAAGACCTCTTATAGTTTCAGACCAGTGGATGTATCACTCAAGGCTTTATGCTGCAGCCAGCTTTGTTCGCACAAGGGAAGATCTTGATCTTATCCAGCTAAACTCCTTTGGTTGTGGTCTTGATGCTGTTACAACTGATCAGGTTAATGATATCCTGTCAGGTTCTGATAAGATATACACCTGCCTTAAGATAGACGAAGTAAACTCTCTTGGAAGTGCAAGGATAAGAGTTCGTTCTCTTCTTGCTGCTATAAGAGTACGCAAACAGAAGGCTCAGAAGCGCACTATCAGGTCAACAGCCAATAACAGAGTTCTGTTTACTGAAGATATGCGCAAAAACTACACAATTTTGTGCCCACAGATGTCTCCTATCCATTTTGATATCTTAGAGCCAGCATTTGCGGCCTGTGGATACAACTTTGTTGTAATGCAAAACGACAACAGACACGCCATTGACATGGGACTTAAATATGTTAACAACGATGCGTGCTATCCTTCTCTTTGGGTTGTAGGTCAGATCATGGATGAGCTGCACTCTGGTAAGTATGACCTTAACAGGACCGCTGTTATCATGTCTCAGACTGGTGGCGGCTGCAGAGCTACCAACTATGTTGGATTTATCAGACGAGCTCTAAAAAAAGCCGGAATGGAACAGATACCTGTTGTTTCCTTAAACCTTTCAAAGCTTGAGGCTAATCCAGGCTTTCACATTAACTTTGAGATGCTTCAAAGAGCAGCCTATGGTGCTATTTTAGGCGATGTATTCATGAGATGTGTCTATAGAATGCGTCCTTATGAAAAGAAAGAAGGCTCTGTTGATGAATGTCATCAGAAATGGCTCATTGAAGCAAAGAAGTTTGTTACAGCCAAGCATATGAGCTTTACTCGTTTCCAGAAGCTCTGCAGAGACATCATTGAGGACTTTGACAAAATCGAACTTACTGATGAAGTTAAGCCAAGAGTAGGTGTTGTAGGTGAGATCCTTGTTAAGTTTGCTCCTGCAGCAAACAATCACCTGGTTGAGCTTCTTGAAGCTGAGGGCGCTGAGGCTGTTGTTCCTGATCTTATCGATTTCATGCTCTACTGCTTCTATAATCAGATCTACAAGGCAAAAGAGTTTGGAACTTCCAAGAAAGCTGCTGCTTTAATGCGCGCAGCAATCTGGGGAATTGAAAAACTAAGAGGCGGAGCTAGCAGGGCATTTGAAAAGAGTGTTCACTTTGATCCGCCTACAAGCATCTATGAGCTTGTAAAATATGCTGAGCCTATTGTATCAATCGGTAATCAGACAGGTGAAGGCTGGTTCTTGACCGGTGAAATGGTTGAACTCATCAAAGAAGGTGCTACAAATATCGTTTGTACACAGCCTTTTGGATGCCTTCCAAACCACGTTGTGGGTAAAGGCGTTATCAAGCAGATGAGACACTTGTATCCTGGTTGCAACATCGTAGCTATCGACTACGATCCAGGTGCTTCTGAAGTTAACCAGCTTAACAGAATAAAGCTTATGCTCTCTACTGCTCAGAAAAAAGTTGATTCAGATAGCAAAAAGCCACAGAAATTGGCATAAATAAGACACGGGGACGGTTCTTTTGTCTCCCCTGCACTTTGGGGAGACAAAAGAACCGTCCCCGTGTCTTATTTATAATTATTTAAGTTTTGATTTAAGTCTGTCAATTGCATCCTCATGTCTCTGGATCGCATAGGTTGCAGATTTGATCTTAAGTTCAGTAGCCATCTTCTTTTGATGGATCTCGTTGCACTTGTTGTAATAATCAAGAATAGCATCATCGTCAACTTCAAGGTACTTTTCTGCGATACAACCAGGAAGCACAAACTTCTTAACTACATCTGAGAATTTAACCTCGATGTATTTACCATCCTGCGACGTGACAACACCTTCTCCATATTTCTTATGGGTAACCTTCATCTTTAGAGCAGATTTATCCCCAAGAGCCTCTTCTTCCTTCAAAAGAGCTGCCAGTTCCTCGCCTAACTCTTTCTGTGAAGCTTCAAGTTCTTCGATCTGTTTTGAGTTTTCCTCAAGCATCTCTTTAGTCTTTTTTGTGGGTTTTTTCTTAAGCTCCTCAGTTTTTACAGCAGCTTCATCGTTTTCAATGTTAAGAGGCATAAGCAATTCTCCTTTTTTAAAGTTAACGACTTAACATATATATTTTAACTTATTAAAAAGAAAATTACAACTCAGTGCATTTGCCGCCCTTAAGCTCAATTATTTTTTTATCAACTTCAAGCCATACACTTTCAGCACTGGGATTATAGGCAAAATCCCCATTAACAGAGACTTGTACAGCCTGAGCCCTGTCAAGGTAATCAACTATTTCAATATTAGTTGCATACCAGATATCCGACTTATTCTCAATTTTTTTAGAAAACTTTTCGATTATGTTAAAGTTTTTATCTCTTTCAAACTCATAGCTGTGTCCCCAGACATAGAGCATGTACAAATACTGTCTTTTGTGGACTTTTATGAAATCCTTGTAAAGGTCTTCAAATGAGGAATCGCCATGATGACATGTTGGATTCCACATAAGAAAATCCGTTGGCATATCATAGCTGTGAGTTGAAACTACTGTCCTTGCATGTCTGATCCCGCAGGCTTTAAGAGCAGCTTTTACATCTTCGCTGCAGGAGCCATTAGGATAAGCAAATCCTCTTACAGTGTATCCCATGATTTCTTCAAGGCTGCGTCTGTCTTCGATTATCTGCCTTACCATCTGCTCTTTGGGGCATCTTGCAATTGTTGGATGCAAAACGCTGTGGCAGGCTATTTCATGGCCTTTATACAGCTTTCTGTATTCAGACATTGGAATTCGCTCATCATAATCATTTTTAAACTTATTTTTCTCAAGGCCCGAATTTACGTTAAATGTTCCTTTTAAGCCATGTTCATTAAAAAGAGCTACAAGCTTTCTATCTGGGATTTTACCATCATCATAGCTAAGGGTAAGTACCTTATGTTTGCCCTCAGGAAAAGCTGTGTAAATATTTCGAAGTTTACGTGCTTTAGACATTAAAAATTTCTTCCTTTCTCAGATTCCTGCTCCTTCAATAAATCCAATCTCTCCCAAAGTAAGCTTGCTGTGGGCCTGTTTTCTCTTTTCCTCATCAAGGATCTGACCCCACTTATAAGGTGTGTTCTGATATACGTAGTAGTTAAGCCAGTTTGAGTAAAGATTATTTGCATGTCCTCTCCAAACAAGGTCAGGTTTGTTGTTTGGATCATTGTCAGGGTAATAATTTATTGGCATATCAATTGTAAGCCCCTTTGACAGATCTCTTTTATATTCGGAATCAAGAGTGAGTCTATCATACTCAGCATGTCCCATGGCAAAGATCTGACTTCCAGATTTGTTCATGCAAAGAAAGACGCCAGCTATCTCAGATTCTGCAAGAACTACCAGGTCTTCACAGGCATGAATTTCATCAGCCGGAGTCTCTGTATGTCTTGAATGAGGCATCAAAAATACATCGTCAAATCCCCTTACAAGCGGAACCTTTCTGTTGAGGACCCTGTGCTGATAGATACCGAACCTCTTTGCTGAAAGCTGTTTTTTGTCTATACCGTAGTGATAATAAATACCTGCCTGTGCTCCCCAGCAAATATGAAATGTAGAAGTTACGTTTACTTTAGACCATTCGAAAACTCTGCAAAGTTCATCCCAATAGTCAACTTCTTCAAAGGCCATCTGCTCAACAGGAGCTCCTGTGATTATAAGTCCATCGTAGGTGTTTTCCTTAAGCTCATCAAAAGTGTTATAAAACCTGTTCAGATGGTTTGGAGATGTATTTGATGAATGATGTGAACTCATCTGCATAAAGGAAACATCTATCTGAAGAGGTGTATTTGACAGTGACCTAAGGAGCTGAAGCTCAGTATCCTCCTTAAGGGGCATCAAATTCAGGATACAGATCTGAAGGGATCTGATATCCTGATGCATAGCCCTGTTTTCATCAACTACAAATATATTTTCTTTTTCCAGTATATCCCTGACTGGCAGGTCGTTCTGTACTTTGATAGGCATCTTTAGTCTCTCCGCTTCTAGAATTTATGAATTAAGCATATCAAGAAAAGTCTTTTCGTCAATAACTCTTATTCCAAGTTCATTAGCCTTTGTCAGCTTGCTTCCTGCAGCCTCTCCTGCAAGAACAAGGCTTGTCTTTTTTGAAACGCTTCCTGAAGCCTTAGCGCCATTTTTAACAATAAGCTCTTCAGCTTCTTTTCTGCCAAGAGTTGGAAGTGTTCCAGTTACAACAATAGTCATACCCGCAAGCTTATCAGAAGCCCCTTCATCCTTAACAGCTGTCATGTTAAGACCAAGCTCCTGCATCCTGGCAAGTATCGAAAGAGTCTTTTCATCATGAAAAAACTCGTAGAGGTCATCAGCTGTTGTCTCTCCAATATCTGGAATCTGCAAAAATCCGTCTTTTGTAACTTTAGAAAGGTCCATAAGGTTGTCAAAATGCTTCATGATCTCACGAGCTGTGGACTTACCAACATTTCTTATGGCAAGGCCCGTAAGTAGCCTTACAGGATCATTTTCTTTTGATCTTTCAATTTCCAAAAGAAGCTTATCGGTGTTCTTTTCTTTTCCGATAATCCCTTTAGCTATTAGCTCATCTCGGTGTTCTTTCAGATGATAAATATCTACATAGCTGTGAAGGTAACCTTCACCTACTAGTGCTTCTACAAGTGTATCACCAAGTCCCATGATATTCATTGCATCTCTTGAAGCAAAGTATGCAATTGTTCTTGTTATCTGGGCAGGACAAGTTGGATTTACGCATCTTATATCTGCTGTATCTGCTTCCCTTACCAGGTGTCCTCCGCAAACCGGGCACTTATCAGGTGCTTTATAAATAACCGCAGGTTCTTTTACGCAGCCATTTAGCTTGGGAATAATCTCTCCGCTCTTAAAGAGCTTATAATGGCCGCCAATACCAATCTTCATGTCTGTGATATAGTCCTGGTTGTGGAGCGTTGCCCTTGATACGCTGGTGCCACAAAGCCTTGCAGGCTTTCCTGTTTCAGGATCGTGGAAGCTTCCTGTAAATGTAAGTTTTCCAGTTCTGCCTACATCAACGAGGATCTCGTCCATTTCAACTATGCGCTCCTCAGGAGGATACTTATATGCTATATGTCCACTTGAATACTTGCTTCCAGCAGGATAATCGTCTCTCCACTCTACATTGTCAACCTTTACAACAGCGCCATCAAGATCAAACTCAAGGTTTTGCCTCATTTCTCCAATCTCTTCAATAGCTGATATCACTTCGTCAGCGCTTACGCAAAGCCTGTGGAAGACTGTTTTTACGCCGCTTTTTTCAAGAAGATCCATGGATCTGCAGTGGGATCGGCGAAAATCTATAGGTCCATCCTGAACGTTAAACACAAACATCTTAAGTCCGCGATTTTTTGTTATCTCCGGGTCAAGCTGCCTTAATGTTCCAGCCGCAAGGTTTCTTGGGTTTGCAGCAAGCTTTTTTCCTTCCTTCTCCTGAAGGCTGTTATATGCTTCAAAAGAGTCATGGGACATATAAACTTCGCCCCTGAGCTCCAAATAGTCATAAGGAAGATCAATAACCTTTTGAACATCAGGAATAACAAGGGCATTTGCCGTAACATCCTCGCCAATAAGCCCATCTCCCCTTGTTTCTGCAAGGGATAGATGTAGTTTTCCATCCTGGTCACTATGATTATATCTAAGGGTTAATGAAAGACCGTCGATTTTCTGTTCGACTGAGAATTTTGCATCTGGATGTTTTTCATGGACTCTGTTAACAAAAGCCCTGACATCATCGAAGTTGAAAACATCCTCTATAGAAAGCATGGGAACATTGTGGGTTATCTTTACCCCTGCTTCACGCTTTGCAGTTCCGCCAACAACCTGGCTTGGTGAATCCTTTGTCACAAGCTCCGGGTTATCTTTTTCAATGGCCTTAAGGCGCTGCATAAGCTGATCATACTCGTAATCAGAAATCTCTGGAGTATCCTGGTTATAATAAAGGTCCATATGGTGCCTTATTGTCTCAACCAGTTCTAAATACTCACTCTTTATTTCTTCTGATGCCATAAAAAAGCCTCCCCATTAAATACCAGTTTCCTGATATAGTTTTTTTACCGCTTCGTCAGATAAACTAACGAACTCCCCCGGTTTAAGGTTAAGATCATCTAAAATAACGCTCATGATCCTGATCCTTTTAAGACGTAATACTTCCATGCCTAGTTCGCTGCACATACGCCTTATCTGCCTATTAAGGCCCTGCGTCAGCACAATATGAAAAGAATTTCCTCCAGTAGCCCATATCTTACAGGGTCTTGTAGTTTTATCCAAATCTGATAGATATACTCCCTCACCCATTTTTGATAAGAAATCAGCACTTATCTTTTTATCTACTGTTACAACATACTCTTTTTCATGGGCATTTCTGCCTCTCATCATGGCGTCAATAAGCTTCCCGTCATCAGTTATAATAAGAAGCCCTTCAGAGTCCTTATCCAGCCTTCCAGCATAGGTTAAAGAGCCGCTTTTACCAAGATCATCATATATGGTCCTTTTAGCATGAGGATCATCTTTGGTACAAAGAGTTCCAACCGGCTTATAGTACGCCAGATATGTAAGGCTGTTTTTGAGGGTTATCTCTTTTCCATCAAGACAGACCCTGTCTGTATCACTTACGCTGTCCCCTGCAAGAGGAACAAGTCCGTTCACAGTGATACGTCCACTTGCTATTAACTTGTCAGCTTCTCTTCTTGAGCATATTCCGCAGGAAGAGATGAATTTATTAAGGCGCATAAAATCTTTTTCCATTATATCACGTAAAAGAAAAGGAACGGTCTCATTTTATGGACCGCTCCTAATATGACATTAAACTCACATAGTAGAAAGGGATGACAGCTGTTCAATTGCATTGCTCTTTATAAGGCACTCAAAATTCTCCTTAATATGAGAGATCACGTATGGATTACTTGCCTGGAAATGTCCAAATTCGTAAGCCATTGTAAAAAGTGATGCAAAAACCTTAGGATCTTCCTGATCTCTTTTAAGGTCTAAATAATACTGACCGTCTGCCTTATTCTTGTATAAAGAGCTTAGTATCTTAACTCCATCTGGAACCTTTGCGCAGAACCTCGAAACAGTCTTAAGATCCGAAAATGTAAATACATATTCATGGAACTTGAGCCTGTTAAGATCCTTGTCCTTGGAATCTTTGGAATTCTTTTTAGAGGCCTTGGTAGTAAGTTTGTCAGCAAGCTTACCTGAACTCTCAACAGTAGCATTACTATTAAGTGCTATCTTATCGGACTTGTCCTTGACAATATCGTTTTCTTCTATCATATCCTTAACAGAATTGGTGATCTGCTTAAGACTCTTTAAATATTCATTAAGCCTGTTAAGTCTCTCTTCGTTTGCAGAATCTCCGATGTCTTCAAGAACCTGCTTGGGAAGCTTGATCCCAGCCTTATCTGTAAGGTTTTTAAGTATCTCACTAAAGGAAGCTGAGGCATTTTCAGAAAGGGTAAGTGATACTGAGTGATCAGGAAGTACTGTGATCTGAAGAGGCATAAATGAACCTGTAGGCTTGTAGTCTACCTCTTCCTCAGCTTTTTTCATAACTTCATGTAAAAAGTCCATAGCCTCTTTCTTTTTCTCAAAGAGGTCCTCCAGCTTAATGCCCTGTTCAAACATATCATCTTCAGTGATGATGCAATTTACTGTATCTTTATCGATTCTCTTAAATTCCATTTTTCACCTATTTATTCAAAAGTCAACTCTTCTTGCCGTATGATAACACAATTAACAGATTCTTGGAAGTCCCTCACCATACATTGGCCCAACCACGCGCTTTCCGCCAATTTTTGTTGTCACGATCACATTAGTATTATCGGAACTTTCTTTTTCTTTTTTAACCTCTCCGATTATTTTTGCATTTTCGCCATATTTTGACTCTTTTATCAGCAAAAGAGCTTTTTCTGCATCACTGGCACTGACAGATATTACCATTTTACCTTCATTGCCCATATACATAGGATCAAGACCCAGAATTCCGCAAAAATCCTTAACTGAAGCAGATACAGGAAGATCTGTCTCATTAAGTATTATTGAACACTTGGAAGCGCTGGCAAATTCGTTAAGTACTGTTCCAAGCCCGCCTCTTGTAACGTCTCTCATGGCATGTACCAAAAGTCCTGCATCCATGAGCTTTCTTGTCATTTCCACAAGAGGTGCATTGTCAGATTTGATATCATTTTCTATTCCCATCCTGCTTCCAAGTATTGTGGCATGATGATCTCCAAGATTGCCGGAAACGATGATCCTATCGCCATCTTCAAGTTTTGAAGGCCCTGGAACTATCTGCCCTTCAGGAATAAAGCCAACACCTGATGTATTGATGATAAGTCCTGATACATCGCTGTGTTTTTCAACAACCTTGGTATCGCCTGTTACAACTATGACACCGGCTTCTTTTGCAGTTTCAGCCATAGAAGCTATGACCTTTTCAAGGATCTCGATATCAAGGCCCTCTTCAAGTATGCATCCGCAGGTTATGTACTTAGGAACTGCACCACTCATTAACAGATCGTTGACTGTTCCACAAACTGAAAGTCTGCCTATATCTCCGCCTGGGAAAAGAATAGGTGTCACAACAAAGCTGTCCGTTGTTATGGCAAGTTTTGAGGATCCACGTACTACTGCAGAATCTGAGAGTTCAGAAAGAATTTCATTATTAAAATATTTTGCAAAAACATCTTCTATAAGCCTGGAAGTAGATTCTCCGCCGCTTCCATGCGCCATTGTTATCTTCATCATTTATCTCCCGGAAATAAAGTAATTATAGCAGCTTCCTTCTGTAGAAACCATGCATGCTCCATGTGCATTGTCAGGAGTACATTTTTTTCCAAACAAAGGGCATTCGTGGGGGCTTATTGCTCCAACAAGAACGCTGGCGCATCTGCAGCCAGCAGGCTCATGATCCTCATCAAGACCGATACTTCCTGCATCAAATTCCATATACTCAGGTCTAAGGGTCATTCCTGAGCCTTTTATCTTACCCATTCCTCTCCAGGAAGAGTCAGATTTTTCAAAGTACTTTAAAACCATATCCCTGGCCATCTGGTTGCCATCTTCGCTTACAACAGATTTATAAAGGTTCTTGTATCCCCCTTTACCAGCCATTTTCACAAGGGAATAGATGGTTAAAATAAGCTGCTCTCCCTCAAAGCCTGATACTACAAATGGTATCTTAAGCTCTTTTGAAAGATCCTCAAAGATCTTACCCCCTGTTACAGCAGCAACATGACCTGGCGCTATAAAGCCATCGATATTACTACCATTTTTGACAACCCACCTGATAACCTCAGGCATTGTTTTTAAAGAGGTTAAAATCTTAAGGTTTTTAAGTCCAAGCTTTTTGGCTTCTTCTACGAGAAGTGCATAAACTGGTGTAGTTGTCTCAAACCCAATTGCAGCAAAGACATAATTTACCAAAGGATTCTCTTTTGCAAGCTTAATGCTGTCCATAGGTGAATAGACCATTTTTACCCTTGCGCCATCGCCTTTAGCATCTGCAAGGGAACCATTTGTACCCTTTACTCTAATGAGATCTCCAAAGGTAAGAACACAGGTATTTTCCATGAGTGAAAGCTCTATAAGCCGGTCTATTACTGCAGTAACTGTTACGCAAACAGGACATCCAGGTCCTGATATGAGCTTTATCTTGTCAGATAAAAGTGATGGGATACCATTTTCAGAAATTGCAGCTGTATGGGTTCCGCAGACTTCCATTAGGCGAATTTCAGGACCATCATAGCTTTTAAGTTCTTTTATAATGTTGTCCAGATAATTGTTATCCATATATTATGCAAGATCCTCGATTTCTTTATAGAGCTCTTCCATTTCATTTGCCATATCCTCATCCATTGTCTGGATGATACAGCCTGCATGAACCAGGACCTTGTCGCCAATTTTCACATTAACAAGTCCCGCCTCAGCATTTACAATATTTCCGCTAAAATCTACTGTAGCTTTTGTTCCATCAAGTTTTATCACTGTTCCTGGTATTGCAACGCACATATTATTTATTCCTTTTCATACATTAGGCCGTAGTAACCCTGTCCAAGTGAAATACCGCCATCTCCAAGAGGCACCTTCTGATTCCAGAAAACCTCAAAATTCTGCTCCTTAAGAGCTACAATACTCTTTGTCAAAATGAGTCTGTTGTTAAACACACCGCCAGAGAGGCAGACCTTATTTTCACCATTTTCTTGTCTTATGATCATGCAGCATCTGACTATCATATCTACAATTGCCATATGAAATCCATAGGACATTGCAGTTTTATCAAACCTTCCAGCTGCTTTACATTTATGTATATCGGAAAAGAGCTTTATCTGATCCGATAGGATCTCTTCTTTTGATATTGTAATATCAAATTTAAAGTCCGGGTACTGACTTTCCTGTTTACCCTCTTCAAATTTTGAGGCTGTCTTTTCTAAGTTTATTGCACATTCACCCTCATATGAATTGTAATCCCCTATGTCAAGAAGCGATGATACTGCATCAAAAAGCCTTCCCATGCTTGATGAGCTGTAACACAAATCTTTATTGTTAAGGGCAGCCGATAAAATAGCATCATTACCGGATTTTTCAGCACAATTTCTATCTAAATGGCCGGCTTTGATGGCCATATTCTCATAGCATTTTCTTGTCTGCAGCGCATTTTTAGAAGCGCTGTCACCGCCAACCATATTGGCGTAAGATAAGTGGCCCATTCTTTTCATTGAAGATCCGTTACAATATAAGAATTCTCCGCCCCAGATTGCACCATCAGTTCCAAATCCTGTTCCGTCAAAAGATACGCCAATGGCACTTTCAAGGCTGTTTTCAGCCATAACACTGTAGGTATGAGCAAAATGATGCTGAAGTTCAACCAGCTTAACGCCCTTTTTATCAGCTTCTTCCCTGGCAATTCTTGCAGAATTATATAGAGGATGCATATCACAGACATAAATACCTGGATTTTGCTTGAATATGTCAAAATACTGTCCTAGAAGTGTTTTGTAGTTTTTCTGGCATCCATAATCCTCAAGATCGCCTATCTGCTGGCTTAAGAGAATCTTGTCATTGTGGCCTATGGCAAAAGTGCTTTTTAAGTCTCCGCCAAAGGCAAGAACAACATTTTCTTTATGAAGCACCCTACAACTGTCATCCAAAAGAACAGGAAGTGGAGCGTATCCTCTGCTTCTTCTTATGAACTGGCTGGTACTTCCAAAAGTGTCTGATATAACAAATGCCACAGAGTCATCCATTGGCATATTTATCTCAAGATCATGATACAAGCATCCATCTACGGAAGTCTTTTCACCATCTGACAGGTCAAAAAACGTATTCATAAACTCATCGTCATTTATGATTATGGGCTCATCCGATGAATTGGCACTTGTAACAATAAGTGGGCCAACTTCTTTAGTCAGAACGCAGTGTATTCCTGCTGATGGCAAAAATGCCCCTATATAGTCGCTGCCTTTTACCACCTCATCATCAAAATCGAATTTCTTTTTCAAAAGAACTATTGGCCTTGCAGAGGATCTTAGAAGATCCTTTTCCTTTTCCGAAACAAAGGCATATTCTGATACTACGCTCTCATCATAGAACATGATTGCGAAGGGTTTATTTTCTCTGTGCTTTAATAAGCGCAGTCTAATGGCATTTTCTCTTGTGGGTTTGCAGACAAGCTGATATCCAGCAACACCTTTAAGACCTATTACTCCGCCCTTTTTAAGGATATTTACTGCTGTTTCTACTGCCCGTCCATTCTCTGCACTAAGGCATTCATTTTCATGGTTATAAAATATACGAATAACAGGTCCACAGTTATTGCAGGACAGTCCCTGAGCAAATCTTCTTCGTCCAATCTTGTATTCATTATCACATTCGCTGCAGGTATTAAATCTACCCATGGTAGTATTATGTCTGTCATATGGCAGAGAATTTAAAATACTGATCCTTGGACCACATACTGCGCAGCTGTTAAGGTAATATCTTTTTCTCCTATCCGCACCTTCAAATATTTCCTTTTTGCAGTCATCGCATATTCCGATGTCAGGCAAAAAAACAGGAATATCAGATGAAAGGTCAAGATCAGTACTATCAATTATTGAAAATGAAGATTCATGGCCTTTTAGCTCATCAGGGATCTCATCGAGGTCCCTCATCCTGACATCCAAAATAAATGAACCTGCAGGGGAATCTGTTTTAATAAACGAAACTAAAGCATTAAGTTTATCTTCTGGACCAATTGCCAGTATCAAAACTGCGGCTCCAATGTTCTTTACAAAACCTGAAATATTCAGTTCTTCTGCTTTATAAGCAATAAAGGGGCGATAACCAACACCCTGTACCGCCCCTTTAACCAATATTTCTTTTATCATTCTTTGTTCTGATCCTGTGTTGCCTGCGCAGGTGCTGCAGGTGCCTTTTCTGGTGCTGCAGGTGCAGGAGTGTTTCCTGCGTTTGCTGCCGCTGCCTTAGCAGCTGCTGCGGCTGCTGCACGCTCTTTTGCAGCCTTCATAAGTGCTTCCTGAGCAGCTATAGCCTTTTCTGACTGCTTAAAGGTCTTAGTTACCTTTTCAGTGCCAGGTTCCTGGAATCTAAGCCCCATGGAAAGTGATTTCTTAGGGCAGTTATCAACGCAGCATCTGCACTGAATACAGCTCATAGGCCTGATTGACCAAGTCTTTTCATTTTTATCAACTGTAATTGCATGAGTAGGACATTTAATAGAACACAGACCACATAAAATGCAAAGATCCATATCATTTTCAACATGTCCTCTTGTGCCAACAGGATACTCCTTCTCAGCCTTTCTAGTCTTAGGCTTGGACACAAGATTATGTAATACAGTTTTATTAAAGTTTATTAAAGCCATCTTATACTCCTTCTCATCCTACCATCTACTAGTTATCTCTCAGTACAGCTGATACATGGGTCAATTGTAAGTACAAGAATTGGCACATCAGCAAGGTCACAACCTTTAAGAGTTTCAACGAGACCAGAAAGATTTGCAAATGTGGGAGTGCGGACTCTCATTCTATCTATAAACTTACTTCCGTTAGCCTTTACGTAGTAAATTGCCTCACCACGAGGCTGCTCTATTCTCATGACATACTCGCCATTTGGCATTCCCTTTACAGGAACATCAATGTCTCCAGCAGGCATCTTGTCAATGCACTGACGGATTATATCAAAGGCCTGGAAAATCTCTTTTATACGGCACTCAGTTCTTGCATATGAATCACCTTCAGTGCTGATGATAGGCTCAAAATCCACATCTCCATATGCACAGTATCCAGTAGAACGGATATCTCTTGCTATTCCGCTGGCACGAAGGAATGGTCCAGCGCATCCAAGAGCATCAGCCTGCTCTGCTGTAAGAACACCAACGCCGCGAAGTCTGGTCTGAACAGCCATATCATTAAGGAATGGCTTAGCGATTGTGTTTAGCTGCTCTTCCATCTTGTTAATTCTCTGATAGAAGTCCTTGAGCATCTCATCTGATACATCTCTTCTGATACCGCCGACTTTCATTACTGAAAAGATAACACGGCCGCCTGTAGATGCTTCAAACATATCAAGAGCTTCTTCACGAAGTCTCCAGCACTCCATATAAAGGCTCTCAAAGCCGAAAGCATCAGCTAAAAGCCCAAGCCAGAGGAGGTGAGAATGTACTCTTGAAAGCTCTGACCAGATGGTACGAAGGTACTTAGCTCTTGAAGGTACATCAATGTCCATGATGTGCTCAACAGCCTCAGAATATCCAAGTCCATGGCCAAGTGAGCAGATTCCACAGATACGCTCTGCTACATATACCATTTCATTAAAGTCTTTTTTATCTACCAGCTTCTCAAGACCTCTGTGGATAAAGCCGATTGATGGAATTGCTTCTACAACCTTCTCATCCTCCATTACAAGGTCAAGGTGGATTGGTTCTGGAAGAACCGGATGCTGGGGTCCAAATGGAATTACACTTCTTGTTGACATTTCTTCCCTCCGATTATTTAAATGGTGTCTCTATTGCGGTTCTATAGAGCTTACCTTCATAGTCAATGTTGATCATCTTGATCTGTACACCAAACAGATCATGCATCTCGTTCTCATATATAAAAGCACATGGATAAATGCTTGTGATACTTGAGATTTCCTGGTCTTCAGGAAGTGTCATCTTAAGATGTTTCATCTCCAGATCTTTACCAAAGGTATAGATAAGCTCATAGGCATCCGGAACTCTTGTAGCACACTGCTGAATAAGATGATAACCAGCAAATTTAAGCTTCTGAGACTCATCAATGATGCTCTCAGGATTTACATTTATAAATTCTGTATTCATTATGCATTATCCCCTTTCTCAGCAGCAGGAGCTACAGGTGCAGCTGCAGGCTTTGGAGCAGCTGCTGCATTTGCTGCGGGTTTAGCTGCAGGTGCTGCAGGTTTTGCAGAAGCTTTGATCTTCTCTTCTGCCTGCTGGCGAAGAGCTTCTTCTGTAAGGACAGCATCATACTGGTTGCTAGGATCATAGTCGTCAGCAGTCATATGAATAGCCATCTTGCTGTAATCAACTGAGCAGTAGCCCTGCTTAAGTGATTCTTTAAGTTTCTTTCTCTTTTCTTCAAGAAGTCCAACAGCCTTAACAACACCTTCAATAAGTGCTTCAGGTCTTACTGCACATCCTGGTACATATACGTCAACAGGAACTACCTTGTCAGCGCCACCTAAAATGTTGTAGCAGTCCTTAAAGATTCCTCCGTCGCAGGCGCAAATACCGCATGCAACTACTACCTTAGGATCTGGCATCATATTGTAGAGCTGTCTTACTACAGGAGCAGTCTGAGCATTGATTCCGCCTGTAAGGAGCAGAACATCTGCATGTTTTGGATTACCTGTGTTGATAATTCCAAATCTCTCCACATCATACATTGGAGTCATAGTTGCAAGAACTTCTATATCACAGCCATTGCAGCTGGATCCATCATAATGTAACACCC
>CAMVJI010000008.1 GCA_947167765.1 uncultured Butyrivibrio sp.
GATATTGATTCAGGATAGCTGAACTTAGTTGTCATTTCAGCAAGCTGAATGTCGTAAGGTATATCAATAAGTACCGGGCCCTTTCTTCCGCTGTTTGCAATAAAGAAGGCTTCTTTAAATACCCTGGGTATGTCATCAACATTTCTGATCAGATAGCTGTACTTAACAAAGGACTCCACAGCACCTGTAATATCTGCCTCCTGGAAAACATCTGATCCGATCATGTCAGAATTGACCTGTCCTGTTATGGCGATCATTGGAATGCTGTCAGCGTAGGCTGTAGCAATACCTGTGATAAGGTTTGTAGCACCAGGGCCTGATGTTACTGCACACACTCCGACCTTTCCACTTATTCTGGCATATCCGCTGGCACAGTGAGCAGCATTTTGCTCAGTCCTTATAAGAACAGTTTTAATCTTGGTATCCAGGATACTGTTCCAGAAGGGATCTATGGCGACTCCGGAATATCCAAAGATAACCTCAGTATTTTCCTTTTCAAGGCATTTTACAATAGCCTCTGCTCCGATCATATTATGTCCTCCAAAGATACTTTTATTCAAAAAGAAGCTTTTTAACTAATTTTACAGCATCTGCAGCATCAGCAGAATAGCCATCAGCTCCAATCTCCTCAGCAAAATCTTCAGTAACTACCGCTCCGCCGATTATTATCTTGGCTGTTATCCCCTGATTTCTGGCATATTCAACCACATTCTTCATCTCTTTCATTGTGGTTGTCATTAGTGCAGAAAGAGCTATGACTTTCGCATCATTTTCCTTAGCTGCTTTTACAATCTCTTCCTTTGGTACGTCCTTTCCAAGGTCTATTACATTAAAGCCATAGTTTTTAAGCATCAGTGCCACAAGGTTTTTACCGATGTCATGGATATCTCCATGGACTGTAGCTATGATAACAGTAGGAAGCTTTTGGGAATCATCCTTATCCTTCTGAAGAAGAGGCTCCAAAATAGCTATAGAAAGCTTCATAGCCTCAGCACCAGCAATAAGCTGTGGAAGGAAATACTTGCCCTTATCAAAGTAATCACCAACTTCATTGATGGCAGGCATAAGAGCCTCATCAAGAATTGCCTTTGGCTCAATTCCGCCATCAATTGCCTTCTGGGTATCCTTTTCTATAGATCTCTTGGCCCCTTTAAGAACGTCCTGTTTTATTATAGCAAGAAAATCACCGTCAGAAGCAGGGGCAGGATTACTCACTTTTTCCCCCTGAGGTTTTAGATCACCTTCAGCATATCTTGCCATTCTCTCAATATATCTGCCATCAGCTCCTTCTTTATTTCTTAAAAGATCTGATGCAAAGGCAGCATTTACCAGCATTTCCTGTGAAGGATTGGCAATTGCCATGGTGAGCCCCTTTGAGATAGCCATGGTGAGAAATGCAGTGTTAACATTCATTCTCTCAGGAAGTCCAAAAGAGATATTTGAAAGTCCGCAAATTGTGGCAAAGCTATTGTCATGGCAATAGCTTATCGTATCTAAAGTATTGATGGCCGCTTTAGGATCTGCTCCAACAGTTGCAACAAGGCCATCTACAACAATATCCTCCTTGGAAAGGCCAAGTGAATAAGCCATTTCATAGAGTTCATTTATGTTGCTTATCTTTTCATCAAGGTCCTTGGGAAGTCCTTCCTTACTAAGAGGCAAAAGAACAAACATAGCGCCGTACTTTTTAGCAAGGGGAAGGAATTTTTCTGCTTTACCCTTTTCAAGAGAAATGGAATTCATCAGCGCTCTTCCAGGATAAATCCTAAGAGCTGCCTCCATAACCTCTGCACTTGAAGTATCTATGCAAAGTGGCAGATCAGTTATTCCAGAAACCTCAGAAAGAACTGTCAGCATCATCTCTTTTTCATCAATACCGCTCATACCAACATTGATATCAAGGATTGATGCGCCGTCTTTTTCCTGGCTTTCAGCAAACTCGCTTACAAGGTCAAGATTAGCCTCACGGAGCTGTGCCTGCAGCTTCTTTTTACCTGTGGGGTTGATCCTTTCTCCCACGATCATAAACAGGTCATCAAGGTCAAAGGAAAGTGCTCTTCTATCAGATGACAGGTACCTTCTTCCAGACATTTTCCTTGGAATATCACTTGCTGGAGCATAGTCTTTATAAGCCTTATGGATCTTACTTATAAACTCAGGCGTTGTTCCACAGCATCCGCCTATTATGGATGCGCCCTTATCAAGAAGTCTTTTCATTTCCCTGGTAAAAACATCAGCATCCATGTCATAGCCGGTATTTCCCTCACTATCAACACTTGGAAGTCCGGCATTTGGCTTGGCAATAACAGGAATGCTTGTAACTGAAGCCATCTTGCTAATGATATCTTCCATCCTGTCAGGACCTGTAGAACAATTTGCGCCAATTGCAGCAGCTCCAAGGGCCTCCAAAGTGATCGCTGCAGATTCAGGGTCAGAACCAAATAGCGTCCTTCCATCTGGTTCAAATGTAAGGGTCACAATAACAGCAATATCCGATACCTCTTTTGCAGCAATAAGGGCAGCTCTGCACTCCTGAAGGCTCATCATGGTCTCCACCACAAGGATGTCAGAGCCAGCATCTACAAGTATCCTTATCTGCTCTTTATAAACATCAATAAGTTCCTCAAAATCAAGATCTCCGATGGGCTTTAGCTGCTTACCAGTCATGGTTATATCACCTGCAACCAGCGCCTTACCAGAAACCGCCTCTTTAGAGAGGCTCACAAGCTCTGAGTTAATGGAGATGATATCATCAGAAAGTCCGTAGTCAGCCAGCTTAATTCTGTTTCCTGTAAATGTAGGCGCATAGACGATGTCTGATCCAGCATCAGCGTATGCTTTCTGAAGTTCAATCATCACCTGTCTGTGCTCTAGTATCCACTTTTCAGGACATACTCCTACGGGCATTCCTGCTTTCATCAGGTTACTCCCTGTTGCACCGTCCAAGAATATTATTCTATCTTTACAAAAGTTTAAAAACTCTAATCTGTTCACGAATTTCTCTTCCTATACTCAATAAGTGGTTTAATACAAAATAACACAAAGCATATGATCATCACAAGAAGCGGTTTAAATGTCATAACTGACCATGATATCAAACCATTCTGTGCCATGATATCCAAAACAGCAATTATAAGAACGTGGTAAAAGTAGATGTTTGATGAAGCTCTTTTACCAAGTGTATAAAGAACCCAACCATTGTAAGAACTACATTCTGAAAGGAATAAAAGCCCCACGGTAGTAATGATTGAACCAACATAAATGTAGATATCACCACCAAAAATCAGAAATTCAACATAGCTAAGTATAATTCCTCCTACTGTCATGATTATAGCCGGAGCCTTCATCCTGCTAAGATCCTTAACCTTGTAAACATAGTCGTTGAACAAAATACCAATGAGAACGAAAGGTATACCCACAAAAAGCCAGTTTCTTAGCATATACCAGGTGTTGATACTTACTCCAAAAGGCCTTATTGGATAATAAACCTGTAGCAGTTCACCAAAGAATAAAAGGGCAAGTAAAATGCCAACCAAAGCTTTGTACCATTTTCTCAGAACCGGAGCAAATATATAGATAAGTATATAGACGTAGATCATAACAAACAGATACCAAAGATGATCATAAACGTAAGATCCGTCATATATAAATCTTCCTGAGTTAAACACAAAGAATATAAAAGCCTCATGAAGGTTGAACTTCATTGTAAGCCACTCTATTACAGATGACCCCTTGATCATATAAAAGCAAAACGAAAAGATAAGATGAACAAGGTAAACAACACCTGTGATCTTAAGGAGCCTTAAGAGAGAATTTTTCGTCTTATGTCTTATAGTTGCCGTGTCATAGATGTTACTCATTCCGCGGTTATACAAAAGAAATCTTCCAGAAACTGCAAGAAAAAATGGCACGCAGCAATGATCTATAGCAAAAACAATATTCCACAAAGGTCCGTTAAATCTTGCATGAGTAGTCACAATAAAAATGCAGGCAATGAACTTTATGGCATAAATAAAGCGGTTTTCAGCTGGTTTTCCCAATTTTATTACTCCTCATAAAAGATGAAGCACTGATCACTCACCATCAGTGCTTTCATCATCAATCGTTGATATTTCATATGTACTTTCAGTTTCTACTGTAATGCCCTCACCTTCTGGAACCTGTCCATGAAGAACCTGGAGCATTATGAGAACTCTGTCGTTAGCTCTCTGATAGTACTGGCTTGCCAGCATCTCGCTGTCTGAATCAAAATCCCCGTCATAGGCCTGATGATAAAACTCATTGGCCTTGTCCATGTAGTCAGCAGCTTCTACTGCAATAGCAGATATTCCTGAAAACTCTTCAGGTATTTCGATTGCTGCCATGTTCTTGTAGGTTTCATTCATCTCATCAAGAACAACTAAAAGCTCATCCCCTGCAGTTTCTGCGTTTGGATCAATTGAATTAATTGAACTATCATACTCTGATAGCTTGTTATAAAATTCTGTCATGCTGTCTTTATAGCTCTGAAGCTTTGGATCAGCCTGCTTGCCACATGCTGTCATACATATGGTTAAAAGAGCTAACGCACAAGCTCTGCTTAAATACTTAATAATTCTCTTATTTGAAAACAAAACATCCACCAACTTCTCTTTTAATCTTGATATTTTGATGCAGCCTTAAGTCTTGTAAGGGCTCTTGCTAGTCCCGCCTGGGATTTCTTAAACTCTTTTATAGACTGCTTCTGCATCAGGTGCTCCATAGCAAACTCATAGGCTTCCTGTGCTCTTCGTTTGTCGATGTCTTCAGGCCTTTCCACAGTATTAACAAGAACTATGCATCTGTTATCAACCGTAACCTGAACGGAGCCAATACTTACGACACCGATGATCCAATCCCCTTTGGGATTTTTGATCTTGATGATGCCCTCGTAGATAGCAAGGATCATCTCCTCATGACCTGCAAGGATAGCCAGTTCTCCGTCATCACAGGGAACTATTATCTCAATGGCCTCATCATCATAAAATATTCCATTAACCGAAATCACCTGCAGGTGAAAGGTCTTTGCCAGTTGCTCACTCATATTAAGCCTCTATCTGTTTGGCCTTCTCAATTACTTCATCTATTGTTCCAACGTTAAAGAAGGCAGCCTCTGGATAATGGTCCATCTCACCATTTACAATTGCCTTAAAGCCCTTAACAGTCTCAGAAAGTGGAACAAATTTTCCTGGAAGGCCTGTAAACTGTTCAGCTACATGGAAAGGCTGAGATAAGAACCTTTGGATCTTACGGGCCCTGTGAACTGTCATCTTATCCTCGTCAGAAAGCTCCTCCATACCAAGGATCGCAATGATGTCCTGAAGCTCTTTGTACTTCTGAAGGATTTCCTGAACCTTCATGGCTGTATTGTAATGGTCCTTACCAACAATATCCTCTTCCAGAATTCGGCTTGAAGACTCAAGTGGATCAACAGCCGGATAAATACCCTGTTCAACGATCTTACGGGAAAGAACCGTAGTTGCATCAAGGTGTGCAAAGGTTGTAGCAGGTGCAGGATCAGTTAAGTCATCTGCAGGTACATATACAGCCTGTACACTGGTTACAGAACCAAACCTTGTAGATGTGATCCTTTCCTGTAGCATACCAAGGTCAGTTGCCAAAGTTGGCTGATATCCAACTGCAGAAGGCATTCTTCCAAGAAGGGATGAAACCTCTGAGCCAGCCTGTACAAATCTGAAAATATTATCAATGAACAATAGAACGTCCTGGTGCTCCACATCCCTGAAATATTCAGCCATGGTAAGACCAGATTCTGCTACTCTCATTCTGGCTCCAGGTGGTTCGTTCATCTGACCAAAGACAAGGGCTGTCTTATCTATAACTCCAGATTCAGACATCTCAGTATAAAGGTCATTTCCTTCTCTTGAACGCTCACCAACACCGGTAAATATGGAATATCCACCGTGCTCAGTGGCAATGTTCTGGATAAGCTCCTGGATAAGCACTGTCTTACCAACACCAGCTCCTCCAAAAAGACCTATCTTACCGCCCTTGGCATAGGGAGCTAAAAGATCTATTACCTTAATTCCTGTCTCCAAAACCTCAACTACAGGGCTCTGGTCCATAAGGCTTGGTGCCTCTCTGTGAATCTGCCACTTTTCTTTTGTTTCAACATCGCCTTTATTGTCGATGGGGTCTCCAAGGACGTTAAAGAGTCTTCCAAGAACCTGTGGTCCTACTGGTACACTTATGGGGCCTCCTGCTCTTATTACTTCCATGTCTTTAGCAAGGCCTTCTGAGTGAGAAAGCATGATGCATCTGACTGTGTCATTACCAATGTGCTGAGCAACTTCCATAACACGCTTGTGTCCTCTTGGGTATACCTCTAAGGCATCATTGATATACGGAAGATCACCGTCTTCAAATTTTACGTCTACAACAGGTCCCATGACCTGCAATATCTTGCCCTTTTCCAATTTGCTATCCTCTTACTTTTTTTGCTTTGGCCTCTCGGCTTCTCTTTAGAGCCTTGGCTCCGCTGACAACCTCAGTTATTTCCTGGGTTATCTGGGCCTGCCTCTGCCTGTTATAGCTCTTTTTAAGCTCAGATATCATCTTTTCAGCATTCTTGTTGGCATTGTCCATGGCCTGCATTCTGGAGCTTTGAACGCTGCAGAAGGCTTCAACTAATGCTCCATAAATAAACCCTGTTACATAGTTGGGAACAATGTTATCCAAAATAGCTGAAGGACTTGGCTCCATCAAAAACTCCTCAAGCATGATGCCTTGATGTGGAGCCTCCAATCTTATCTCTTCAATAAAATCAAGGGGAAGGAGTTTTTCAAACCTTGCTTCACAGGTGGCACCCTTCATGGTGGTGTAGATCACATAAAACTCATCGATCTTGCGGTCATAGTAATACTCTAAGATCTCTGCTGCGATCTTTCTTGCTCTGTGAAGAGTGGGGTTTTGAGAAGTAAACATAAATGACTCCTCAATATCCATGTTTCTGGACGTAAAGTGATAGCGTCCAAGTTCACCTATCACAAAGAGCTTCCACTTGTCGCCATCGCCGTGAATATGCTCCTCTGCAAGCTTAAGTACATTGTGGTTGTAGGCACCAGCAAGTCCCTTATCATCAGTAAAGATGATATAGCCTCTCTTTCTCTCACTCTCAGGAATATCCTTTCTTGTTTCCAAAAAGATATTCTTGGTGCCCTCTGGAAGGTGTGATACAACACGCTCTATCATGGCCTTTGTAGAGAAAAAGAAAGGTTCTGTATCTGTAAGCATCTTCCTTGCTTTTCTTAGCTTAGTCGATGAAATGAGATACATGGCATTGGTGATCTTCATGGTGTCCCCAACACTTTCAATTCTATCTCTGATTTCTTTGATATTAGCCAAAATTAAATTCCTTCTGCGTCATTGAACTCATCAGCCAGATCAAGGATCCTTTTCTTTAGCTGATCAGGAAGTTCTCCGCTCTTTTCAAGTTCTTCACAAAGATCGCTGTGCTCAGTTTCAAAGAACTTTAAAAGTTTTGCCTTGTAGCCCTTGACCTCTTTTACAGGAACGTGGTCCATCCTGCCTGCACCAACTGTCACAAGGATTATTACCTGCTGGTGCATGGAAAGAGGATGCTCAAGAGGCTGTTTTAAAAGCTCCATAAGGATGCTTCCGTGGTTGAGCTGGTTTCTTGTGGTATCATCAAGGTCTGATGAAAACTGTGTAAATACAGCCATTTCTCTGTACTGAGCGAGGTCTACTCTTATACTTCCTGCGGCCTTCTTCATAGCCTTGGTCTGGGCAGCTGATCCTACACGGGATACCGAAAGTCCTACATTTACAGCAGGTCTCATACCCTCAAAGAACAGATCACTTTCAAGGAAAATCTGTCCATCTGTAATAGAGATAACGTTGGTTGGAATATACGCAGAAACGTCTCCAGCCTGGGTCTCTATTATAGGAAGGGCTGTCATAGAGCCGCCTCCAAGTTCTGAAGAAAGCTTACTTGATCTCTCAAGTAGCCTTGAGTGCAGATAGAATACATCTCCAGGATATGCCTCTCTTCCAGGGCTTCTCTCAAGAAGAAGTGAAAGAGCTCTGTAGGCTACAGCGTGCTTACTAAGGTCATCATAGACAATGAGCACATCCTTGCCCTGGCGCATGAAATACTCTCCCAGGGCTGTTCCTGAATATGGTGCTATATACTGAAGTGGCGCCATGTCAGATGCTGTAGAACTGACAATTATGGTATACTTCATGGCTCTGTTCTTTTTAAGAGTCTGATAGAGCTGGGCTACAGTAGAAGCCTTCTGTCCAATAGCAACATAGATACAGATCACTCCCTTGCCTCTTTGGTTGATGATGGTGTCAAGAGCAATTGAAGTCTTACCAGTCTGTCTGTCACCAATAATGAGCTCTCTTTGGCCTCTTCCTATCGGGAACATGGTATCAATTGACAAAATACCTGTCTCCATAGGCTCGTTAACTGATTGCCTCTCAATGATGCCTGGCGCAGGTCTCTCTACCGGGCTAAATCCAGAAGCCTTGATATCACCCTGACCATCAAGAGGAGCCCCCAGAGCATCTACCACTCTTCCGATAAAAGCTTCACCAACAGGAATTCCTGCCTCTTTATAGGTTCTTACAGCCCTACTGCCCTGTCTGATGCCGCTGTCGTTACCAAACAAGATACAGCCAACATGATCATCCCTGATATCCTGGACCATACCCTTGGTACCGTCCTCAAACTCGATGATCTCACCGTAAAAAGCGTGGTCTATCCCCTCAATATTGGCGATTCCATCTCCTACCCAGGTTACAGTTCCAACCTCTCTATCCTTGGTGGAAAGCTCAAAGTCCTCCACCTTTTCTTTTAACATAGAGATTATCTGGCTTGGATCGATATTGCCATGTTTAGTTTGAACTTCATTAAGCTCAGTGCGAAGCTGTCTGGTTCTTCCAAAATCACTCCAGTCATACTCAAAATTGCCACATGAAACAATGAATCCGCCCTTGACTGTCTCGTCATGAACGCACTCTATTTCAATATCTGGAGCATCAAGTTTATCAGCAAGGATTTTTCTTATCTTTTCCAGCTGATCTTCCGTAGGTGCTGTGGCAGCATAACGCAAAAGAGCCTTAAGATTCTTATCCATTCTTACTAGATACCGCCTCGTCAATAAATTTGTCGTAAAGGCTAAGGTCATCTTCCGTACTGTGCTTGGTTGCTGCAATCTTGGAAGCGGCATCAATTACCATATCCTTGATATCTGCAGCATACTTATCTCTTGTTCTGGAGGCCTCAACCTCAGCGTTGTGTTTAGCTTCAGTGATGATCTGTTCGCCCTTTTTCTTGGCGTCATCAACGATCTTTTCGTACTCTTCGTAGCCCTGCTTTTTAATATCAGCAAGGATCTGTTCTTTTTCTTCTTCCGCAAAAGAAATCTTCTCTTCGTATTCCTTTTTGCTGGCCTGTGCTTCTGCAATGGCCTTGTCAGCAGCGTCTGTAGCTTCATCAATTTCCTGCTGGCGCTTTTTTAATATCTCATCAAGCCTTCCAAAGAGGAGCTTTTTAAAAGCGATGTAAAGGATCAGAAGATTTAATATTGTACATACTATGTTAACTACGCTTATGTTTAACACGATTAACCCCTTTTATAACGTTTCTTATGAGAAAAGAATGATCATGATAGCAATAACGAAACCATAAATAGCTGTAGCCTCTGCAAGGGCACATCCAAGAAGAAGAAGCTTCATGATCTTGCCATCTGCCTCAGGCTGTCTAGCTACTGCATCAGTAGCTTTAGCTGTGGCAATGCTGATACCAATACCTGCTCCAATTCCGGTGAATGCAGCAATAGCTGCTCCAAGTGCTGTTAAACTCATAGATAAAACCTCCTTAAATGTTTATTATTCCACTGCTTCTTTTATGTAAAGCGATGTCAAAAAGCAAAATACATAAGCCTGAATGGCACCGTCAAAAAGATCAAAGTATAAAGAAAGTGCTGCAGGAAGGATCACAGGAACCACGTGCTTTAATAGCTCCATGATAACTGTCGCTCCAAGGATATTACCAAATAGTCGCATGCACAATGAAAGAGGCCTTATGACCAGTTCAAGTACATTCATTGGTGCAACAACAGGCATGGGCTCTGCAAAGCCTTTAAGCCACTTCTTGGGACCTTTTTTAACAAGGCCAGCAGCTTCCACCAGGACAATGCTCATAACAGAAAGAGCTATGGTCACATTAAGGTCCATGGTTGGCGGCGTAAATCCAAACAGCCCCACCATATTAGAAAGGCCAATGAAGATCAGCACTGTTACGATATAGTCAGTATAACCAGCAGCTTCCTCTCCAAGCATCCCTGATACAGCGCCTCTTAGGAACAACACAGCTGACTCCAGCGCAGCCTGACGCTTCGAAATATTATGAACTTTCAGATCATGGGTAAGAAATAGAATGAGGGCAATAACTACAGCCATAAATATCCAAGTGACAACTACGGAATGATAGATGTCAAAAAAGCCGTCCCCAAAAGGCACATGGATTAGAGTCTTGTCCTCCATTAAGAGCTCTGTTAGTAATTCTTTCATAATTGCATTCCCCCGAAAAACTTACTTTCTATTATATGAAATGAGGCGGGCTATTGCAACGATAGCCTACCTCATTTCACATGTTTTTCGTATTATTTTCTTAATCTTTTTTGTCAGTTTCTACTTGCTCTTTAGAATTTTTCTCTTTTCCAGGACCTTTATCATCTGTCTGATCCTTGGAATCATCGTAGAACAGCTGCTCTTTACTTTCAATCTTAGCGGAAACTTTACTTACCACTTTCTTAAATATCTTTGGTACGTGTCTGCTGTTCTTGGTAAGAAGAATAACTACTACAGCTATAAGTGCAACCACTAGCAGGAATACTATAACAAATAAAACTGCCAGCTTGCTGGTGGCACCAGATGCATCACCCACATCAAGAGAAAGCGTAAACTTATTGCCTTCAATATCATAAGTTGAGTATTTGCCCATGGTTCCTGTGGGAGTTAAAAGAACCTTCTCTCCATTTTTTATCTGATATAACCTGTATTCATCTCCAAGGTATCCCTTTAACAGATCGATTGCAACAGTAGCTTCACTTATTGGTCTGAATCGTATCTGGTGTACTTTTTGTCCATCATCAGGTATCGTTACTTCTAATGTTTCATAATCTTTTAAAGTCTCAGCCTTGCCCTGAACAAAATTAACAGTTCTGACTACATCAAGAGCATCATCTTCTTTGAACATTCCATCTACTAAAAGCTCTGACTGCATCAGGTCATCTGAAACATTGTATTCAGAAAGCGTTGTTCTATATCTCTTATAGGTGGCTGTAACAACTTTATCAGTAGTAATGTCAGTAAGTTCCGGAGTATCCCATGCTGTATAGAATCCATCCTTATTCTTAAGTCCAGGGTACTCGTTTGCTTCAATGCTCTCACCATAGTTTTTCTTTACCTTGGCAATGATCTGCCTGCCGTCCTCAAGATCTTCATCTTCAAGTACAAAGGTAACCATGAGCTTTTTAAAGTCATTTGGAACATCAGAGTACTCGACGGTATCAAGTTTTACTGTCTTTTCCTCTACCTGTCCCTCATCCTCTTCACTGAGCTCATCTTCTACAGTTATTACCTTTTCAGCTTCGAAAAGATTGCCCTGTAAGACTTTGTCATATTCAACAGGCTCTGCCTTCTTGGAATAACTGATCTTGTCGATTCCAGCCAGATCATCACTTACAAAGAAGTTGTTTCTTATCTCTGCGCCTTCTTCAACATTACCTGCAATAGCACCAAATCTTGACTCTGCTCCTTCGATAGAAACTAGTGCAAGACAGTTTCTTATGTTATTGCCATCGCCTGCAATACCGCCAACGTAATTAGCTCCCTCAAGTATTCCTTTGGAAAAAGAGCTAACGACATAAGAATATGATGCTCCTGTTACGCCGCCTACGTAGTCGCCTGAAGATGATTTAATATTGGAGTAATTGCTGCATCCAAGGATCGTGCCCATCTCCTGAAGACCGCAAACACCAGCTGCGTAGTTCTTTTCACCGACTGCTTCTGCGTAGTTTTTATTGCTACGAAGAACGCACTTGGTGATAAAGGAAGAATTGAGTTTGGAATCCTTGATACCTGTAAGATCTGACTCCTTGTCGTAGTCATACTCAATAGCCATGGTTCCAGCTATTCCGGCAGTATCAATATCTCCCTCTACTCTTCCAAAGTTTTGGCACCCTTCTATTGTGGCATCAGTACTGGTAGAAGCTTCTTCAAGCGAAACATCTGAATAAGCCTGGGTGTAATCCATCTCAAGTACGCCGTCAATTGCATCAGTGTACAGCATCATGATGTTGTTGAACTGATCTGCTATAGACTGCATGTCATCAACAAGAACCCCTGTAGCGTTATTGACCTCAAGGTTAAGAGATCCAAAGTTGTCGTTCATACCAGCCATGTTTGATGCAAGGCTTGCAGTATGATCCTTATATTCTGCACTAAACTGCGGAAACGCAATATCTTCTCTGCCTGCAACATTCCTTACTATGGACTTGGTCTGCTTACCAGCTTCTGACAGATGTGCAGTTGCAGATTCCAATGAATCCATAGATTTAACAGCATCAGCCCTGGCAGCGTCAGTCATCTCATCAAGGTGTGCTGAAGTGAGGGAAGCAATTGTCATGCCTGCCTGTTGAAGGTCTTCTGAGTATGAATTATTGCCACCACTACGACTTGTGTAGTGATCCTGTGCAAACTTATCTGCTTTTGACTGAGCATCACTTTTTGCCTTGCTGTCCCAATCCTGATCTTTAGAATATCTTGAATCTGATGAATCAGAAACAGGGAAGTTTCCATAAGGATCATTTGTGTGTACCCAGGTTCCATCTTTTCTTAAACCATAGCAATAATACCAGTCCTCATACTGATATTGTTCATCCCTGCTTCTCCAAAGATGATCATCAAAATCTGAATCAGAATATAAGCTCGTTGTTGTAAGCAAAGTGTTTCCATTACCATCCTGGTAATCAAGATCCGAGCCGCTAATAAGGGATCTGTTTTTCTGGTAGATGTAATGATTATAGTAAGGCTGATAAGAGTAATTATATAGTTCGGAATATTGACTTGCAGCGCTCTCTATTGTTGCTTTTGCGCTTTCATAGTCAGTCTTTTCACTATCAGAAAGATAGTTATCCAGATTCAGGTCCTTAACAGCATTCTCAAAACTCTCGCCTGAGCTTTTTGTATCAGAAGCAGCATAGGTAAGCTGATCCAGTACTCCATCATCTTTTGAAGTCTCATCAAGGATATAGTCAACTCTTGAAAAAGCCTCAGAAGTAGCGCTTGATACGCCATTGGCAAAATCAACAGTTCCAGCAGAAAGGAATCTTACATCCTCAATGGCACCAGAGGTAAACTGCTGGATTGCAGACAGCCTGTTTGTTATAACATCAGACTGATTCTTGGCATCGCCTAAAGTTGCAGAAACAGTATCGTGGAGCTTACTAATGGATTCTGTAAGCTGATAAGCAATGTCAGAGCTAAGATCAACAGTAATGTATGGCTCAGCCTGTCCAACAATACCACCTACATCCTTTCTTCCAAGTACTTTGCCGTTGTTGGTGCAGTTAACAACATACCCGGACTGTCTTCCCACAATGCCTCCGATGTTGTAGCCTACATGCTCGTAGCCCACGTTGCCCATATTAAGGCACCTTGAAATGATGCCCAGGGAATTACCTGCAATACCGCCAACATCTGTGGCTGTTGCATCTTCATTAGCTTCCTCTGAAGTACTGTCTACATTCTTAATAAGATTGATGACCTTATTAAGATTGGTCATAGAGTCAATGGTTATCTGGGTATCAACATTAGTTGTGTTTACCAGAGAATCATTTCTGCAGCGGCTAATATCACCTTCATTGTATCCAGCAACACCACCAACAAAATGAATACCTTTTACATATCCACTGACATTGCAATCCTCAATTATTCCAGTGAAATGGTTATAGGAAGTAATTCCGCCAACGTAGTCATTGGATGATATAACTCCCTTGAAACTGCAGTTCTTTATATAGCCATGGTTTTCACCGCAAAGTCCACCTACTCTTATCTGCTCTCCAGAAGGAATGATGGTTCCAGTTACATTTAAGTTGGCGATAACTCCCGTCTTTTGAACGTCAGCAAAAAGGCCTACATGAGATAAGCCATCAGATACGTTGTACTCAGAAATAGTATGTCCCTGTCCGTCAAATACTCCTCCGAAGGATGGTACGTAGTCAAAGTTTTTACTAAGAAGAGAAATATCCTGTGTAAGGATAACTCTTTTATTCACTGACCATGTATCAAGCTTGCAGTTATTTGCAAAAGAAAGGAAATCATCGACGCTGCTTATATAGATATCTTCAAGTTCTTCTGGAATAAGAGCTTCAATCGCTTCTTCTATATCAGCATCTACATTCTCATCATCTTCATAAAGATCAGTCTGGGTGGCAGTTGATAAAAGCTCAACTTCTGACCTTGGATCTTTTTCCTGATCTTCCTTACCTGTTTCCTCTTCTTTTTCAGCAAGAACTGTAAGGGGAGCGCTTGTACATACAAGAGCAAATATTGTAAGAAGGGCAAGTATTCTCTTTTTCATTATACTGTCTCCTCCACCTTCTCATTATCGTTTTCATCAAGCATTTTCACATCACCGTTTTCGATATATGCACTGACATTACCCTTTACTATTGCGTGAACAACACCGTTAACTGTTCCGTCAATGTGTCCCCTTACAATACCATCAATACGCATTGAGCCGGTCCTTTGCCTGGTCTGAAGCGGCATGTTCATAACAAAGGCAGTAAGCTCGATTATCTTATCTCCCACAAGAAGGATCTGAGGCAGAACAAACATTGTTACAAAAATGGAAATGATTGTTCCTCGTCCAAGACATTTACCAATTCCATAAATAGCACAGTCTGATGTCATCTTACCAATAAGGGTTCCAGCTACAGCGAGCATGGTTCCTGATGTGATGATAGTTGGGAATGACAGGTTCATGGTATCGATGATGGCATCTCTTTTGCCCATGGTCTCACGAAGCTCTGTGTAACGTCCTGCAATAACAATGGCATAGTCAATGTTAGCACCCATCTGAATTGAGCTTACGATAAGGTATCCCAGGAAAAAGAGATTGTCGTGCATCACAGCCGGGAACGAGAAATTGATCCAGATACATCCCTGAATGACCGCAATAAGTAGGACAGGCATTCCAGCTGATTTAAAGGTGAAAAGAAGTACTATCAAAACCGCCAGGATTGAAATGACGCTTGTGACTGTGTTGTCTCTTGCAAAGCACTTCTTAAGGTCGTACTGGCTGACAGATTCTCCAACAACATAGATCTTATCTTCGTCGTAGTACTTCTCAGTTATCTTGTGCATCTCTTCAATGAACGCAAAGGTTTCGTCTGACTCTTCGGGGAGATTTAAATAAACAAGGATTCTCGAATAATCTTCCCCCTGAAGCTGGTCCTTGGCAAAAGTCATCATCCTGTTGGCATCTTCAAGCTTTTTCATCAGGTCATCACTTAAGGTAACATAACCTTCCTGAACTTCCTGATAAACAAACATGAACATATCAATGAGAGGAACCTTGTAGTTTGCAAGACCATTTACTGCCTTGGCATAGTCCTCATCATTAACAGCATAGGCTGCATAAACAACCTCTGCTATCTCATAGTCAATATTTAAAAGCTCAGAAAACTGACGGGGAGTTAGCTTCTCTGTAAGTGTATAACCATTAAGTGCCTCAGTATTTGCAAGACCTGTAATAGATGAAACTTCATCCCTTGCAAGAAGTTCATCTATAAGTCTCTTTTCCCTTTCGTAATCTCCTGAAGGGAAAACAAGAGCCACCATATTATCTGAATTAAAATTCTCATCCTGCATATTCTGATCAGCCTGCACCTCATTTATAAGAGGTGGTGTGATCTTGGTGTAGCCATAAACGTAAGGAGTTTTAGCAGAAACTCTGTTAGCTACAATGATAAGGATCACAAATGCAGGAGTAATGATATATCTTGAAGCATAGGCAAACTTGCCAACAAAGGGAATTTGAGGGATAAAGTTCTTGTGCTTGGTCTTTTCCATGAGAGGTGCAAAAACCATGATGATACCTGGCATAAGAAGGAACACAGACAAAAGGCTTAAGATGATAGCCTTTATAAGGACAATACCCATATCAGAGCCAATACCAAACTGCATGAACAGCATGGCAACAAGACCTCCGATTGTGGTAAGTGAGCTGCCAGAAATCTCAGGGATTGATTTTGAAAGAGCTACGATGCAGGCTTCACGGTTTGGAAGCTCATCGTGCTCTTCTTTATACCTGTTTAGGAAGATGACCGCATAGTCAACAGACAGAGCCAGCTGCAGCACGATTGTGACTGAATCTGATACAAAAGAAATTGTTCCAAGAAGGAAGTTTGTTCCCATCTGGACAAGGGCTGCAGAGCCAAAGGTAAGAAGAAGTACCGGAACTTCGGCATAAGCCTGAGATGTAAGAAGGAGTACTACAACTACAACAATGACAACAATGACAGAAATTACGTTCATCTCCTTATCAATGAGCTCTGACTGAGTGTCACCAAGAGTTGTTGAGATGTAGGAATCGTAGGGTTCAAAGTACTCTTTTACCTGTTCAAGAAGCACAAGGCACTGATCATCATTTTCATCATAGTCAAAAGTTATATTAAAAAGAGCTGAGCCATTATTATAATGGTCACTTGTATCATCAACTTCAGCTGAAAAAATTCCATCCATATCTTCAAGATGGTCCTTGACCTCAAGTGCCTGATCATAAGAGATATTTGCGACCATGACTTTTACAGAGCCGTAGGTTGTAAACTGCTCTTCCATAAGATCAAGACCTTGTCTGGTCTCAGATGTATCAGGAAGGTATTGTGCCAGTTCATTTTCAACACTTACCCAGTTTCTGGAAACCACTGAGAATATGCATAAAATAGCATATATCAGAAAGAAAAGGTTGCGCTTATCGACGATAAATGCGCAGATTTTGAGCATAAAACTGTTTCCAGCTTTTTCGTTTTCCATAGCCATCTCCCCCGAGAAACTAAAATTATCCAAATGTAGTATACACCGCATTTTGATTTTTGACCATAAGTCAAAATAAAAGGTCCGGCACTGTGGCCGGACCTTAAACTATTTCGTATAATAATTATTATCTACGCTTCTTCAGTGAAGCCAGAGCTCCAAGTGCAACTGCAGATGCTCCGAGGATCATCATTGATGCAACGAGAGGATTCTGAGTCATATCCCCTGTTCTTGCTCTTCTTGCACCAAGTACCTGTGGCATGTCTCTCTTTGCTCCGAGAACCTGTGGTACTTCAGAAACAGGATCTTGTTCGTTTACCACAACAACAGTGTCTGTAGGAGGTGTTGTTGTAGGTGGTGTAGGTGGTGTTGGCGGTGTTGGTGGTACTTCAACAATAACAGGTGGTGTCGGAGGAACATCAATTGTCTTGGTCTCAGTCCATACTCCCCTGGTGCTCTCCTTTGAGTACTCACTGAATTTTACTTCATAAGTACTTCCCAGTATAACGAGACTTCTCTTGTACTCATAGTTGTTTACGGTCTTGTCAAGATCAATGTCAATGGTCTTTATGCCTGTAACAACATAGTTAAATGCCTGCTTTTTCGCATTTAGCGTATAATATTCGGTATTAGCCGCTCCAATTACTTTTCTGTCCACCAGATATCCCTTTGATCCTGCAGGATACCAATGTCCTTCTGCGCCACCGCTGATCTCACTGCAGATGATCGTACCGCAGAAGTTACCGCCTCCAAGTGTCACTTTTGTATTAGGTGCCAGAATATTTCCAACTTCATTTGTACCTTGGGTTCTTAAAGTTGTGGCATTTGTAACAAATGTAACATCCGGCATGATAGCTGCATTAAGAAGGCTCTTGTTGCCGGTCTGGATGTTTTGATATTGAGAATCTGTTGTAATAACAGGCAATATAGTATCGGTTCCTGTAAGTATTATCGTTACTTTTTCAGGAGTAGTAAGAAGGATCCATGTTTCTTTGACCGTACCGTCAATATAGTACGTTCCGCCGTCTGTAATTTCCAGTTTGTTCTTTTCAGGCCTTGGACCACTTCCTGTAGAATACTTAAGTGTATTTTTACTGGTCTTGGGAGTAGCAAGAACACTGTTCATCTGATCAACAAAAACCTGCTGGTCGATTCCATACATATTATCATGTAAGAAATTGGAATGCTGATCGTAATGATAGTATACTCCGTTGATAATAAAGCTTGTCTCCTGATGACCTACTTCAGCACTACCTCCTTGGGAAAGAATTGTAAAGGTTTCATCTACTGTATTTACCTTGTAATAGATTGTTTTCCCATCTTCTGTTGTCTCTTTGTAAATTGTCTCCCCATCGACCACTTCCTTGTCGTTAAGGTTTATGATCCTTTCATATTCTTCCTTGGTAGTGATACTAAAACCATCAAAATCATTTATTATCCTGGTTTCATCATTCTGTGGATGAGGGATTATTTTACCACCATCATAAATTCCCCTGGCAATAAAGTCATCCAATGCATCCTGCGCATCTATTAAAGTATCATATATTGTATCAAGGATAATGGTTTCTTCGTGTGTGCCCGTGCCATAACCATGAGCTACAAGAACATAGCCGTCTGCTTTTGCTGCTTCCATCTCACTTTTCAGTTCTTCCGAATTAACACTCTTATATTCCTTACCTGAGTTATACCTAAGTGAATCCGGAGTGACAGAGCTATCCATCTTATCAAGTATGAGATTTCTTAGATCAGTATCCAAAACTGTAAGGTAGACGCCGTCTTTGACATAAGTAATGTCAAAGTCATCTGAACCGTTTGCGGAAGGCGCAATGATAAATGTTGTATCTGTATCAATTTGGCATTTCTCTAAAAGCTTTATCTGAGTTTCGGTTAAAGACGTTTCTCCCAAAGTATAGGAAGTAACACTCTCAAATCTGCTTTCAATTTCGTTGCCGGCGCTGTTTACAAGAGCATTCTTAACATCTTCCGGTACATCTGAAAGAGGAACCTCGTTATCTCCGATCTTCGCAATGATCTTTGTATCATTAGAATCATCACCGGAGCTTTCTGCCTCGGTCTCCAAAATGAAACTTGTTGCTCCGTTAAGCTGTGAAATATCTACATAAGTACGATTGCCCTCGTTGTCAGTCACATAATATTTCTCAGTCAGGCTGTCAAATTTAATTCCGCTTGTTTCTGTATTTCCTTCTGCCTGTTTTTCAACCTGGGCTTTTATTTCTTTTGCAAGTTGCTCATCGTCTGTTTCAACTGTAGTAGATGATGTAGTCTCTTTGGAAACAATATCCTCAACAAACTCACCTGTTGTAGTTACTGTATTTCCGTCCTGTACAACAGTGACATTTTCTGTATCTTTTGTAAGTGCTTCAGGCTTTGTAACTGTGGTTACAACAGTTTCCTTTGTAGTGGCAACAGCCTTTGGCTCTGATGCCTCAATATCCCCTATTACTATCGCATTATCTCCTGCGCTGATAGTTTCATTATTATCTACAGTTTCTTCATAAATACTTGTTGTAGTTGTAATGTCAGCTACAGGAGTTTCTTCTTTTGTTACCTGCGGCTCAGATACAGGCTTTGCATCTGAATGATCAATAAGATCTGCAGCCTCATTTGCAACAGAATTTGTATCGCTTGCCTCTGCTGCAGCACCTTTCCCTGACTCGTCAGCCGGTTCACCGTCGCTTGCCTCTGCTGTGATGCTGTTTGTAGCAAAAACAAGTGTACCTGTCATTAAACAAAAAACACCTTCTCTGATAGCCTGAGGGATATTGTCGTAAAGCTTCATTTTTTTGGTCCTCCGTACCACACACTAAAAATACTAAACAACCCGTTTCAAGTGTATCCTACATAATATGCTATCATAATAATCATCATATTTTACATTTAAAATGTCATTTATGATTTGATTAATACTTCTTTTATCCTCTTTTAATAAACTTAATTGATATTTTTCTTTACTTCTTCATTTACGCAATACTAAAGGGTGCATTTTGTAAGTTTCTTACAATCTCACAAAATACACCCTAATTAATATCCTTATTCAATTAAATTAAACACAAAGATAAATTACTTTCTGATCACATTCTTAAACCATCTCCATGACAGTTTTCTATTAAGCTCTGAAATCCCCCATGAAAGCAGATATGCGCTTCCATAGATAACAACAAAAGTGATAAGTATCAAAGACAATGACATGTTGTCAAAATCAAGGAAGAAATACGGGATCATGCTCCCTGTTATGGTATCAGTTAAGATAAGCGTTATTATCACCACAGAATAAAAGGTTACAAACCAGGTTCCACGTAGTCTGTAAAATGGTTTTATCTTTCCAATAGGCGCGTCATTTAATACAAATGAAGAAATAGTAAGGACCGGGATCAGAATATGCATGTTAAACATATCAATTCTAAAGATATGCATATGCTGATCAAAGATAGGAAGCTGACTCATAAGTACAACTGTCATAATTAGTGCCTCCGCAACTGCACAGGAAAGTCTTACATAATAAGCTGAAATGTAAGTCACTTCAGTCTTCCCATACATTTCAATGAGATTTACAACAATATAGATTAGTGCTCCAACAGTTGTAAATATGGTTCCATCGACAGTAAGCCAGCGAAATGTCATTATACCCTCTTTATCAAACTTAAAGATAAAGATAACAGACAGAACACCCAGTACAAATATGAGGCTGCAGATAGCTATATTGACTCTTTTCTTTTTACGAAACCTGGAAAGATAATCCCTTTCAAGGGCTTCAAAATCAAACTTACTCACTTTCTCTTCCCTTCCTTCTTTTCTGTAAAAAGCTAAACAACGAATACGACAAAGTACACATTATAAAAGCCAGCAGGATAATGCAGGTAATGTACATGGTATAACCATATTTTTGATATATAAAAAGAAATGGATTGTTGAGATCAGGTCTTTCCAAAAACCAATAATTCATTCGAAAAACCTGATCACAGATAACAACGATTGGTAAAAGAATTGCAAGTACGATAAATGAATGGATTATGCTCTCAAATCTTATAGATACTTTGCCCATTTTCCACATACAAACCGGAATGAAAATAATAAGGCCATGCCACAAATAGCTGTAAATACTTAAAAAGCTAAATGGCTGATAAAAACCAATCCAGTTAGGAAACAAAAGCGCCATAAGAGAGCCTGGAATTATCATAATAATTCCAGCTTCAGTAGCATATTCAGCTATGCGCTTATTTTTTGAAAAAGCTGCTACCGGAAAAATTAAGATACCTACACTACATAGGTATAGAGGAAAATACTGTGCATCAAATGTCCCCTGTATGACGAGAACAGCAATCTTAAACGCCTCTAAAACGAGAAGGATAAGCGCACAGATTTTTATGAATATATTCTGCTTTTTGCCATCCATCTTGCAAAAAGCAGAATATAAAACAATATTTATCGCAATAAGAATCAACAGAGATAAGATATGCTTTGATGAAAAAAGCTCATATCCCATTTTCTGTGGTAAAAGAGATTTCTCAAGCCAGAAGTACTTCATCAACACCTCCACTTGGTTAACTTTACTCTTTTATTATACCATTAGTTTTTAAAGCTATGAACTGGAGCTGGAATTCTACCGCCTCTGTTTACAAAGTCGTCGCAGGAAAACTGATTTACAGGCATTATTGGCGCATAGCCAAGAAGACCGCCAAACTCTACTGTCTCACCTACACCCTTGCCAATTACAGGAATGAGACGAACTGCAGTTGTTTTCTGGTTGATCATACCAATTGCCATTTCGTCAGCGATGATACCTGCAATGGTTGTATCCTTGGTATCTCCAGGAATTGCTATCATATCAAGTCCCACGGAACATACACAGGTCATTGCTTCAAGCTTCTCAAGAGAAAGTGCTCCAGCCTCAACAGCATTGATCATGCCCTGATCTTCGCTGACGGGAATAAATGCTCCAGAAAGACCTCCAACATAAGAGGATGCCATAACACCGCCCTTTTTAACCTGGTCATTTAGAAGTGCAAGGGCTGCTGTTGTACCAGGAGCTCCAGCATGCTCAACTCCAATCTCATGAAGGATGTCAGCAACCGAATCACCAATTGCTGGTGTAGGAGCAAGGGACAGATCGATAATACCAAAAGGTACTCCAAGGCGCTTTGATGCTTCCTGAGCAACGAGCTGTCCTACTCTTGTTACCTTAAAGGCAGTCTTTTTGATGGTCTCACAAAGAACTTCAAAGTTCTCTCCTCTGACCTTTTCAAGGGCTGTCTTAACAACGCCTGGTCCGCTGACGCCTACGTTAATGATCTTATCAGCCTCAGTTACACCATGGAAGGCTCCCGCCATAAATGGGTTGTCATCAGGAGCGTTACAGAATATTACAAGCTTGGCACATCCAAGAGAATCTGCTTCTTTTGTAGCCTCTGCAGTCTTTTTTACAATGCTTCCCATAAGGCGCACAGCATCCATATTGATACCAGTCTTGGTGGATCCAACATTAATAGATGAGCACACCAGCTCAGTAGTAGAAAGAGCTTCCGGAATTGATTCAATTAAAAGTCTGTCAGCCTCTGTCATGCCCTTGCTGACAAGAGCAGAATATCCTCCAATAAAGTTAACCCCTACTGCCTTGGCAACCTTATCAAGAGTTGCAGCTATCCTTGCAAAGTCACTTGGAGTTTTGCAGGCAGCTCCGCCAACAAGGGCAATGGGAGTTACTGAAATTCTTTTATTTACAATTGGAATACCAAATTCTCTTGAAATCTGGTCTCCGGTTTTTACAAGGTCTTTTGCTGTTTCATATATCTTGTTATAGATCTTATCACAGAGTCTGTCTAAATCAGAGTCTATGCAATCCAAAAGGCTGATACCCAGTGTTATGGTCCTGACATCCAGGTTTTCCTTTTCGATCATCTCATTAGTTTCTACAACTTCATGTATATTGATCATAGTTTCCTCCAAAAACAAGGAAGTTCCGCGCAAGCGCGTAACACGCTCACACTAACTTCGAAATAACCTCAGTAAGTGTTCACAGCCTATGCATGGAGTCGAAGATTTCTTCTTTCTGGCACTTGATCACAACTCCGATTTCCTTTCCAAGTGCTTCAAGCTCATCAGCAACAGTATTAAACTGCTTATCTGTTCCTGCCATGTCCACGATCATCATCATATTAAAATATCCACTTACAATTGTCTGTGAGATATCCAAAATGTTGATGCTGGTATCTGCAAGGTAAGTACAAACCTTGGCAATAATGCCCACTGTGTCTTTTCCTACTACTGTGATGATAGTTTTATTCATAGCTCCTCCTGGATATGTGTTTATTAGTACAGCCCCGGATACCGGGGCTGATGTCAAACAGATCAGAACTCAAGTACAGGTGAAAGGCAGTTTCTGTCTGCCACCATGATTGGAAAATCACCGGAATTAAAAGGAATACTGGACATGTCAACTTCCACCCGGACAGTCTCATAAGCAAGTTCAGGAAGGTTATTTTCTTTTGACAGGTGTCCAAGAAATACGCCCTTCATCTTGTCGCTTAACAGCTTACATAAAAGCTCGCCGCTCTTATCATTGGATAAATGCCCTCTGTCTCCAAGGATCCTTGACTTTAAAACATAGGGGTAAGGACCTGTCTGAAGCATCCTCACATCGTGGTTTGCTTCAAGTAAAAGAGCATCACATCCTGACAGGCTCTCTACTGTATAGTCATTGTAACAGCCAAGGTCTGTTGCTATTCCAATCTTTTTCTCACCACAATACACCCTATATCCACAAGGTTCAAGAGCATCATGGGAAATCGTCATAGGATTTATGATCATATCACCTACAGGAATAGCTTCATCAGCCCTTACAGTTATAAAGGATGAGTCTGACATCTCACCCTTTTTATCTGTATTTAATATACCAGTTATGGTGCCAGCTGTGGCATAAACAGGTATATCATGCTTTTTTAAAATAGTCCTTATGGCAGCTATGTGGTCGGTATGCTCATGGGTCACGAAAATAGCACTTATATCTGTAAATGAAAGGTCAAGTTCATTAAGGCCTTCTTCAATTCTCTTTTTACTGATACCCGCATCAACAAGTATATGTGTGTTGTCGCTCCCCACGTAGGTGCAGTTGCCGCTGCTTCCGCTGGCTATTGTTGTAAAACGCAAAACTAAAACTCTCCCAAAAACTTATTTCCAATAAACCTCTATCTTGTCACCCTCATGGATAGGCTGCATGTAATCTGGTGTAGCGCCGTTAAGTGTGGTAACGATAGCTCTGCCATTTGGCTTAGAAAGATCAAAGTCTATGGCATCAAATATATCTACAAAAATGTAATCTGACTTGCCATGAAGTGTAATAGCATCATTATTGACCACTACATGAAGGTCATGGGCAAGGATGTTCTTAACTTCGCTGGCATCAGCTGAAGAAGCGCCAGACTTAACATAGGTTCCGTCATCATCAGGAAGGTCTTCGAATGAAAGCTGACCATTCCTGTCCTGAGTTAAGTGCTTCTCCATATCCATATTGTCAAATGTGGCCTGATTGGACTGGCGGATAGCCTCTGCATCAGCATTAGGGAAATCCTTGTAATAGTCCATGATCACATCTTCCTGATCCTTAAAGTCGATCTTGAAGTTCTCATAAACAGGAGTATTTGCATCTCCACGCTCGTTGTTAACAATGATCACTGTATCTTCTGTGATCTTGATATCCATAAGCTCAGCAATCTGAGCCGCTGTATTGTAATCAAGGATCTTGACTTCATCACCAGCCTTGATATCGTAATATCCGCTCTGAGCCTGGCCATTTACAGTGGCATACTTGGAAGCCTCAACATTTTTGCCATTTACAACAACGTTAAACTTGGTCTTAAACTCCGGAATGGCTTCAACAGTATCCTTACCTGGTGCTCCGGCTGTTGATGGCTTAACTTCAATGATGTCATTGGCATGGATCTTGGAGTGAATGTCAGCTGGCTTACCATTGAGCTGGATAACTGCAGCTTCTCCAGGTTCACCGCGAGATGCTCTCTCTTTTCCATTTACTGTATAACGCAGCTCAGCGCCCCTCTTAGGGAAAAGATCCTCATTAGGGAAAGCAGCCTGCATTGCAGCATCCACGATCTGCAATTTACCGTTGTCATAAATCTTGGTCTGAACACCATTAAAGGAAACAAAGATAAAATTGTTAGCTTCCTGATAGTAGCTTATGCAGATACCAAGAGGTGTAACAAGAAGTGAGTCTCTTTCAATGCCATCGTTGTTAAGGAAGGTAATATCCTTCATTACCTCTTCGCCTCGAAGGGCAACACGCTCCTCTGGAATATCCATTTCCTTGGCAATTGCCTTGGTGTATCCTGGAACACATCCACCGCCGCCTACTACAAATACGGCGCTTACTGGCTTGTCACCATTAAGCTTTTTGATCTCTGCAGTAGCTCTTTGAGCCATCTCATCAACCTTGGGCTTAACTATCTTGGCTACCTCTTTGGCGGTAATTACCTTTGTAAGTCCCATGATATCAGTATATTCAGCCTTCTCAGCATGGCTTGTCGTGATCTTTATCTCATCAGCTGTATTGAAATCAACAAGACAGTGCTGGGCAATGATCTCTGTTACGTCATCTCCGGCAATTGGAAGCATGCCATAAGCTGTGATAGTGCCATCGTCAGTTATACAGATATCGGATGTACCTGCACCAACGTCAACAAGAGCAAGATTCAGCATCCTGAATCTGTCAGGGATTGCAACCATCATAGCTGCAATAGGCTCCAGTGTCAGATTGGCAACCTTAAGGTCCGCTCTCTCACATGCCTTATAAAGACCATCTACGCAGTCATCAGGAAGGAAAGTCGCTAAGAGTTCAACACTTACCTTACCCGCATTGTGCCCTTCCAGGTTTGCGATCTGATAACCATTTAAGTAATAGTGCATTACTGAATAACCAACCAGGTAAAACTTAATATCCAGCGTATTTTGTGAAAGGAACTCCTGATAAGCTTTCTCTACAGCTCCGGAATCCAGGTTATAGATATCCTCATCAGTTATCTCATGTCCATCCGGATACTCATATTCATATGTAGTGCGAACAGTTCTAAGCACACGACCAGCGGCTGCTATACAAACGTCAGTCAGATGGATATCTGTCTGCTGCTCCAGCCTGTCTGTAACCTTTCTGATAGTGGCACCAACCTTGCCGATATCGTGGATCTGTCCATCAAGCATAGCTCTTGTCTCGTGCTTTTCAACAGCCTGAGCAATGACATTGAACTTGCCATCATTCATGTATCCCACAGTACCCACAACGCTTCTGGTTCCAATATCAAGTCCGTATACTACCTTCTGATCCTGCTGTTCTAAACTTGCCATCTTTTTTTCCACTCCCCAAGTTTATTATCTATCTGTTTGAAAGCTTCGCTTTCAGAACTGCTGTTATCAATGACAAAATCACAGTGTTTTTTAAATTCTTCCTCACTTAGCTGTCCCTTAAAGATATTAAAAATCTTGTCATCAGAATAGCCTCTTGAAGCCTTGAGCCTTTTTCTCCTGGTATCCTCATCTGCGTAGACATACCAAAGCTCATCAACAATATCTTTGTATCCGTTTTCTATCAAAAGAGCTGCCTCAACAATGACAAAATCATGCTCCCTTGCAGTTCTTTCCTTGTCTATAATACTAATAATAAAGGTATTTACTGCAGGATGCAAAACATTATTGACCTTATCAAGAAGAGTTTTATCCTGAAATATTGCTTCTGCCATCTTAGCCTTATCTATCTCAAGGTCACTATCAAGGACCTCCCTTCCAAGAAGTTCAACAAGCTCATTATAGGCCGGATACCCTCTTTTCTTGATATCGTTGGCAACCTGGTCCGAGTAGATCACCCTTGCATTATAGTTTTCTTTTATGTAATCAAGGATTGTGCTCTTACCTGCGCCAACGCCTCCGGTTATACCTATTATGTTGGTTTTTAAAGTAGAAAGTTTACTTTGCTTCATACCAGTCACTTCCTGTGTGACAGTCTACTTCAAGAGGTACAGAAAGATCTGCTGCTCTTTCCATCTCTTTTACCAGAATATCTTTAACTAAATCCGCTTCATCCTGATAAGTCTCTATTACAAGTTCATCATGGATCTGAAGGATCAGCCTTGATTTAAGAGCTTTTTTCTTAAGGGCAAAAAAGACATTTATCATGGCTATCTTCATGATATCTGCTGCAGTTCCCTGGATAGGAGCATTCATGGCAACTCTTTCTCCAAACTGTCTCATCATGAAATTCCCCGCCTTGAGCTCAGGAATAGGGCGTCTTCTTCCAAAGAGTGTCACGCTGTAGCCCTTGTTTTTGGCTTCCTGTATAACTCTGTCCTGATAGGTCCTTACTCCCGGGTAAGTATCAAAGTATTTTGCCATATACTCTTTTGCCTCAGAAACAGATATTGAAAGGTCCTGTGAAAGACCATAATTACTCATTCCGTATACGATACCAAAGTTAACAGCCTTGGCGTTTCGCCTCTGAAGCGGCGTTACCTCTTCAAAGGGAACGTGGAAGACCTTACTTGCAGTGATCCTGTGGATATCATCGCCTTCGTGGTAGGCACTGATAAGCCCCTGGTCCTCTGACATATGGGCCAGAATACGAAGCTCGATCTGGGAATAATCCGCATCTGCAAAAACGCAGGAGTCCTTTGGAACAAAGACTTTTCTTATGAGTCTTCCAAGTTCTGTTCTCATGGGGATGTTCTGAAGGTTTGGCTCTGTAGAGCTTATCCTGCCCGTTGCAGTAATTGTCTGATTAAAGCTTGTGTGGATCCTGCCATCTTCCTCGATAAATGCAGCAAGTCCGTCTGCATAGGTGGACTTAAGCTTGGCAAGTCCCCTGTATTCAAGTACATCTGCCACAACCTTGTGGTCAGGAGCAAGCTTTTCAAGAACATCCGCTGCAGTTGAGTAACCGGATTTTGTCTTTTTCTCTGCAGGAAGTCCAAGCTTCTCAAACAGTATCTCTCCAAGCTGCTTGGGTGAATTGATATTAAACTCACATCCTGCAGCTTCATATATAGTCTTCTCAAGCTCTGCGATCCTTACGCCAAGCTTATCGCCATATTCCTTAAGGGCATCCTTTTTAGCGATGATACCCTCTTTTTCCATGGCAAAAAGGATATAGGAAAGTGGCATCTCAATATTGTAAAAGAGCTTTTCCATCCCAGACTTACTGAGTCTTTTAAGGATCAGCGGCGATGAAGCATAGCAAATGAAGGCAGCTTTGCCCATGTAATCAGAAAGTATATTTTCATCAACTTCTGATAAAGGAGTCTTGCCAAAAACATCGCTCTTTTTCTGAAGGGGTATTCCAAGATACTCCTTGGAGATATCATGGATCTCATAATCATTTTTAAGTGGATTGTTAAGATATGCTCCTATCAGCACATCGATGCATCTTGGAGATGAAGAGAATTTATCGTCATCTTCATAGCCATTTTCCCTATTCTCAATTTCAAAGGGTATGTAAAAACAAAAGCTCTCTTTAATATCAAAGGTCACAAGAGATGAAACCTTACTAAGTTCAGATAGTTTTTTGCCAAGATAATCAGCGGTAATAAAGTTAACTACCGGGATATAATATGCTGTAGTCTCATCAAAACAAACAGAAAGGCCTAATGCTTTTTTTGAAAGAAACGCTCCGTCCTTTTTGTCTATTGCAAAATAGTATGATACTCTTTCGCTCTCAGAAGCTCTCTTAAAAATATCTTCAACTTCGTTAAGGTCAGAGGTCACAACAAGGCTATGTTTAAATTTTGGAGTTTCCTTAACCTCCCCAGAAGGTGAAAAGCTCAAAAGAGTATTTTCAACAAAGCTCTTAACATCATCTGTGATATTAGTCTCTTCTCCTGCCTTTATAACAGCGCCTTTTTCTATAAGCTCTTTTACCTTGCCAATCTGCCACAGAACGTCTTTGGAAAAAGAGCCTGTTTCAGATTCAAAGGTAAGCTTGAAAGTCTGGCCATCTGCACCAGATAAAAGTTCTTTTATCTTGTAAAAAGCACCATAAATACCACCGATGTGATTGCCATCAGCATCGGTAAAATCTGGGATTGCGTAAAAGGCATCTCTTATAAGCTTGTTTCCATCAATTAAAAGCGTTGTATCTGACATAAATCCCCCGGGATCAAAGTGCTATCAATAGTAAAAGACATATAGCCAGCATAGAAGCCACAGCAATCTCAAGGCCAAAGCTAAGAAGGACCAGTGACCTTCTTACCGATAGCCTCTTTTTGGCGTCGCTAAGCAGAATTTCAAGTTCCTTGTTGAGGTTAAAGGTATTGCCATCCTCAAGTCTCTTCATACCTACCTTCACAAGGAACTGGATGGTGAGCTCTTCCTTACATTCAGGACAGGATTCAATGTGTTCGATAAAATCCGCTAGTTCCTGATTGTCCAGATCATCATCCAAAAATTCCGGGATTAACTTTTGTGCTGCATCACAGTTCATCATATATTAGTCTATCTTCTACATGTTGTATCTGAATTTGGACATTTTGCAACTAATTCTACAACATATAGAATACTACAAAAAACTTTATATTACAACGAAAAAGCTTTCCGAAAATAGCTAAAATGCTACATCGGAAAGCCTTTTCAGGTAATGATGAAGAATATTAATTTATAGATCGTATATGATAGTCATCTTTACGTCATCTCCAATAATGGAGATCTCGACTTCTTTTGCTATATTTCCAAGGATGGATCTTTCAAGCTCATTTCTTGCTTCCTGAGCAAACTCCGTGTTCTGGTCCATCTCTTCAACACTGCTCTTGTAGTTGCTCATCTTCCAGGTCTCAGAAGAAGTGGCTGAAAGAGCTGTGGGATCAACAAGTCCCATCATTCCGATCCTTGACTCTCTTGCGCTTCTTTCGTCCTTAGGAAGCATGGCAAGCTCAAAAACCTCTCTTATCTTTCCCATAAATCCTTTAGCTGCAGCATTTTCCTTGGAAGTAGATATTTCCATCAGCTCTTTTCTCTTCTGGGCAAACATAATGGTATTGGTATTAAGATGGAGTCTTACCTGATCATCATCTCTTTCAAGAAAGAACTCCGCATCCATTTCGCCTGTGATAGAACGGATAAGGTTCATGGTTTCTTCAGCAAGAAGTCTGATCCTAAGACCAGCCTTGTGGTCAAGATCCTTGGAAAAAGCCTCAACTACTTCAAGAACTTTATCAATATTGCCTTCATTAGTGCTGATAACTATGCTCTCAGATTTCATATTATCCCCCTTAAAGATAATTAATTGGCAGACTGATTTTCAGCTTCTATGGTCTTTCTCTTAACCAGTTCTACAGAGATTTCCTGCAGTTTTTCATCGGTAAGGATATACTTTTTCTTAAACCAGAAGATGGCAAAGATAATACCGATTATAGGAATGATGGTCATAGCCATCCTAAGGCCCATCTTCTGCATGGTATTAACTCCAGCTGAATAATCTACAAGGCCTGCGCCTTCTTCAGTCTCATTGCTAAGAGCAAGGATCTGAAGTGCCAGTGAAGCTATAAGTGCTGAAACACCTGATGCCAGCTTAACGACAAAGGTCTGCATTGAGAATATTACTGACTCATCTCTTCTGTTGTTCTTAAGATCTCCATAGTCAACAGTGTTAGCAAGAAATACTGTTGTGATAACTGCAAGCATTCCGTTAGCTGCAAAGATGAAAAATGCAGGAATGAATAAAAGAAATACATTATTCATGGATGTTGATGCCAGGATCAGAAGTGAAATATATCCGCAGATAGCCATTCCCATGCTGACAAAGTAAATCTGGATCGAAGTAAAGAATCTTCTAAGGAATGGATAAAGCAGCATCATTGCAAGGATCTGAATTCCGCCTCCAAAGGTTGAGAAAAGAGTGTAGTCTCCCTTCCATCCTGTTCCGCCAAAGTCGTATTTAAAAAAGTATATAACAAGATTGGATGTGATGTAAATCGAGCAGTTAACAATGACGATGGCTACTACAACTGCCATAGCCTGATCGTTTTGAAGAAGGGCCCTGAACATCTCTTTGATGCTGGCTGTCTTCATCTCAACTGTAGATTTTTCTTTTACATTGATGCAGCAGATAACTGTAAAGAGTATGAATAAAACCGCAATAATGATGGCAAAGTAGGAAAAGCCGATTCTCTCAACTTCCCTGTCTGTGATCCCCTCAGCGCCAAAGAAATGTCCAAGAAAAGATACACTCATAACAGTAACTATGGTGATAATCGCACTTCCTACACCTGCGCAGGATCTGGCCATGGTTGTAAGGCTCTCACGCTCTTTTCCGCCCTCAGTAAAAGCAGGGATCATTGACCAGTAAGGAATGTCCATCATAGTATATGTAACGCCCCAGACAATGTAAGTAACTGCAGCATATGCCACCATTCCTGATGTTGAAAGCGTAGGCGGTGCTGTAAACATAAGCGCTAAAACAACTGCATTTGTAAGTGTTCCGATAAGGAGCCAGGGTCTGAATTTGCCCCACTTTGTCTTGGTCTTAGCTACAATAGCTCCCATGATAGGATCGTTAAATGCATCAAAAACTCTCGCTGCCATAAGGATAACGCCCATGGCTGCTGCGCTTACTCCCATGATGTCCTGGAAATAATACAAAACATATGAAGCGGAAAGCATGTATACCATGTCTTTTCCAACTGCCCCAAGTCCATAAGAAGCCTTAGCAGCTCCTGATAGTTTCATTTTGCCTTCCATTACTTTCCTGCCTCCCTGAGCTTTACTGCAAGCTCTACTACCTTCTTTGCCCCGTCATATATTCCGGCTTTTTTATTTGCAACAATGTTTTCGCACATCTCACATAAAAGATCTGTCTCAAGAAACTGATCAAGCATCTGGATCGTATGTGGAATATCCCTGCACTCCAAAGTTCCATCACCAATTTCAGCTGAATGTATAGCCCCCCACATCTCATGTTTGCCAACTCTCTTGATAAAGAGCTTTGGAACCGGGTAAAATGCCAGCTCACTTGGCTTGGTCACAAGCACATCGCAGCTCCTCATAAGAAGATTTGTGGTGTAGACAGCCTTAAATATATCCGAGTGATAGAAGCCATGAATACCTGTGACATCTATATTCTCATTAAGAGCCGTCTCTGAAAATTCCAGAGTATCCTCCCAATTGTCCATATGATCGATTGCGATCTTACTCATCTCGGGGATTTCTTTTTTCAGCTCATCCCATACATTTCTGTAATCTCCAACGTTGACATACAGTGCAGCCACGCCCTTTTTGATATATGGCATAAGGTGCTTTATTATCTCTGCAAAGATTTCCTTCTGAGCGCCGGCTCCGCCGATGGTCAAAAGAAATCTCATGGGCCTTGCATTCTTTTTCCTGTTGATCCTGGCATTGCAGTCCTTTTCTATATTTTCCACAAGCTCATAGTCAATATAATGGCCAGTGTAGATAAGGGATTCAGAAGGCATCGGCTTTAATACTTCTTTTTTTGCCATACCATTTAGAATTCGATAGCCCATGTAGGCATTTCTGCACTGGATGGTGTGCACTGAGCCTTCAGATAAATGAAGAGCCATTGGCCAGTTGTCAGGAATTGCATTGACAACATACTTCATTCCTGCATGAATAGCTGCCTGAGCAGGCCATACGTGGGTTGCGATAACAGGAATATCCTTAGGAACATTCTTGTACACAGGTGCCATCAGCTCTGCATTCTTCTGATCTGAAGAGTTATATGAAAGTGCCCTGAAGCCTTCATAGTTAGTGGGCTCCCAGACAAATTTATTAAAGAGGTAAAATCTTGATAACCTTGAACCTAATGAATAAAGGTCATTCTGTGCTCCAATAACCTTGGTGCAGGTGGTTTCCTTGTAGGAATTAAGATCCATCCAGTAGGGAGTATAGCCCAGATGGTGGGCGTAAGAAGCTATTGCCATTGAAATTCTATAGTGGCCAAATCCCATTCTGATGTTTCCAACAATGATTCCCTTTTCAGTGTCCATGGTTCCTTCATCAGCTGGAATCTTAGCCGTAACTTCCACATTTTTAACCCCAAGGATAGGTCCGATCACAGAATTATCTGAAACCTTTATTTTATAATCTACTGCGGAGTCATCTCCGTACTTTTTTACAAATTTTTTCTTGGACTTAAGTGCTTTTTTATAATCTTTATCACTTATAACATTTCCGAAAATCACTTTTGATCTGTCAGCCATAATTCTCCATTCCGCCTATCCACAGGCTTTTTACAGATAAGGAAACTAGTTTCCTTAAAATGGGTTTCCATGATTAAATACTAACAGACAGGGATTTCAAAAACAAGAAACGCTTTTTACAATTTTCGTTTCCTGTTTTTGTGCAAGTTGCTTACACCAGCGCAACGATGGAAAGTCCCTTATTTTTTACAAGATCAATATACTTTTCTCCGCACTTTACTACGGGTTTTGCAAGATGCTCTGGATTAACAAAGATTATCTCACCAGTCAGACCATTGCTTAACATTACCTTATTGGCAATAAAGGTATTAACTATATTGCTAAGGAAAGTAAGTATGGTATTAGGATCATACTTATCAAGCCCCTCGTTTTCAAACTGCTGGATAACATAGAACGGGCAGATTGGTTCCCTATATTTTTTCCTGCTGGTAAGGGAATCATAAACATCTGCTACAGCCACAATAGAAGCTATCTCATCTATCTGATCATTCTTAAGATGGAATGGGAAGCCTGAGCCATCCCTTCTCTCATGATGCATGATGATGGCATTTTTAATATGGGTATCAATGTCCTTGTCCTTTACAAGTTCATACCCTTTGATAACATGCTCATTCATGATTCTCTGCTCATAGTCAGTAAGCTGCTTGTTTTTACCAAGAAGCTCTGGTGGCATCAAAACCTTTCCAATATCATGTAAAAGCCCTGCTGCAGTTGCAAGCTGGATCTTGCTATTTGGAAGTCTCATCCATGTTGCAAGTGTATTTGAAATAAGCGAAACATTAAGGCTGTGCATATAGACTTCATCGCTGCTGTCCCTGAGGTTATGGAGCATATCAAACACTCCTGCTGTTCCACCAGCCTCTACGAACAGATGATACACAGGCTCAGTAAGTTTATCTACGTCAAGAGGAATAGAGTCGTTGGCAAGAAGCCTGAAGGACTCTTCAAGCTTTTCAGCGTTGTCTTCAATATGTTGTTTAAACCTGATGAATTCCTCTGTGTTTTTGAGTTTTTCAGAGTAGGAAAGACCAGCGGAATCAGCTTTTTCCTGTTTTGGAACAACAGGCTTTTTCTCTTCCTCTACAAAGATATTGTATAAAGAATAGGAACGTATCCTTTCGATATCCTTTTCATCAAGAATAGTCCCCTTAGGCAAAACCAGTCTGTCATCAAGGGTATAGATATTTTCGGATACTACAAGTCCTGGTTCAAGCTTGTCTACTGAAACAAGTTTCATATTTCGCCACCGCCATATACTTTTTTAAGTTCATACAAATATATAATAACACGTTTTGGCTTTTCTTTTTACTAAATATCCTATACAATTCTGTTGTTAAAAAGCAAAATTTAAGGAGCACTCATTTTATGTCAGAAAATCTCAAGTGGGAACTTATCAAGGAAGAACACATCATACAGGACGCATGGATCGATTTTAGAAGAAATATATACAGGCTTCCAAATAACGCCGAGATAGGTCCTGTCTATAACTATTCCAAGCACAGTTTCGTTATAATAGTCGCAAAAACAAAGGATGATAAATACATCTGCGTCAAACAGTACAGACATGGGATTGAGGCTGTAACTACCGAATTTCCGGCTGGTGGCATCGAATATCTGGAAAAAAGCGATGTTCCTTATATAACAAAAGAAAACACTATCGCCACAGAAGAAGATGCTCTTTTGGCTGCTAAGAGAGAGCTTCTTGAAGAAACCGGCTACGCTTCGGAGAACATAAAACATCTGATCACGATGCCAGCCAATGCTACCCTTGCAACCAACAATATGCACATCTATCTGGCAACAGACTGCGAAAAGAGATCAAGCCAGCATCTTGATGATACAGAGTTTTTAAATGTTGTCCTGCTATCCGAAGATGAGATCAGGGAAAAAATATTCAAAGGAGATTTCCTTCAGTCGCACCACGTACTTGCATGGTACATGGCAAAAGATGCAGAATAATGCAAAAAGAGTCAATGGAAAATCCCATTGACTTATTTTTAGTGCCGGCAGTGGGACTTGAACCCACACGTGGTTACCCACAACAGATTTTGAGTCTGCATCGTCTGCCATTCCGACATGCCGGCAAATATGGAAGCTGTGGTCACCCACAGCTTTTTTAGTTTAGCACACCAGTTACCCTTATTCAAGAATAAAAATAAGTCTTTGGTTTAGACGTAGCAATGTTCCTCAGTTAGCCTTAATCTTTTGTCATTGACAACTGCGCCTGTTATCTCAAGCCTTGGTCCCTTTGCTCCCAGGCTCTTTCTGCCTTCAAGGATAAGATGTACCTTCTTGTCCTCTGTCATATATTCTTCAAATACCTCATCCGTGGTATCTGCCCCATCAAGTACCTTTTTAAAGTCTCCGATAAAAGCTGGAATAATGATGGCTCCAATACTCTGTCCCTGCAAAGGTCCATAAAGTGAAACCACCTCGTGAAGTAAAAGCCTTCTAAGTTCGTCCATACTTAGCATCCCCCAATACTTAGTATTTTGTTTTATTATATTATATTTTATTACTGCTGCATTGCCTCAACAATTGCAGGAAGCAGCTGTTTCTTTCTTGAAACAACACCAGGAAGCACAACACTGTTCCCCTCAGCAGAAAGACCAAATGCACTGTTGATAGTGTGCAGTGCTTTATTGCCAGAAAAGATGATCTCTGATGATTCATCAATGATATTTGTCAACATAAAGAAGATCATATCAAGACCATCATCCCCTGTAACATCCTTAAGTTCAGGTTCAATTCTGCTTTTTATCTCAACAAGCTCCTCTGAGCTCATTGAATTGATCTGTCCTATTCCAATTGTAAGATCATCAACAGTAAATTTCTTAAAGTCCTGATGAAGGATCTCAGAGGCACTCTTGCCACTTAAGTTAGATCCTGCATGGAACATCTCTTTTGCAAATTCCTCATAATCTATCTGCGCAATCTTAGACAACTCCTCTCCTGCGTTTCTGTCTACCTGGGTGCAGGTTGGAGATCTGAACATAAGTGTATCAGAAAGGATCGCTGCAAGAAGAAGTCCTGCTGTTTTAGGATCTATCTCAACACCATACTCCTTGTACATCAGATAGATGATGGTGCAGGTTGATCCAAGAGGCTGATCTCTAAAGAACACAGGACCTGAAGTCTCAATGGTGCGAAGTCTGTGGTGATCGATGATCTCCAGGATATCTGCAGAATCTGCGCCATTAACTGCCTGATTCTTCTCGTTGTGATCCACAAGGATCATCTGCTTTTTGTGAGCGCCAAGGAAATTCCTTCGGCTGATCATACCAATATAGTTGTCGTTCTTATCAAGGACAGGGAAATATCTGTGCCTCATGGAAGCCATTACTTCCTGGATATCCTCAATAAAGTCGTCCATATAAAAAGTAGCCAGATTATCTTTTTTCATGATGTAATCTATTGGCATACTCTGATTGATAAGTCTTGCCACAACAAAGGTGTCATGGGGCGTTGTAATGATCCTGGTTCCATGTTCAGCAGCCTGGCTCTTAATTGTTCTTGTAACCTCTGCCCCTTCACATACTATGATACAGGATGCTTCAAGTTCAATAGCGCACAGCTGTGTTTCGTATCTGTTTCCTAAAATAACTATATCACCCTTTTCAATGACATTTTCCATCATCTCTGGGCTTGCAGCTGCTATGACCACCTTACCACTTTCAAGGCTGTCCTGGATATTTCCCACAATAAGCTCTCCATCAAGGGTCTCTACTATGTTCTTGTATGAGGTCTTAGCCTGAGAAAGGATGTGTGGATCAATAACATCCATATAGGTTTCTACGATATCGTTAGTTGTAACAATTCCTGTAAGCTTGTCGCCCTCTGTAGCACAAAGAGTAACAACATCAGCATCTCTCATCTTCGCCCAGGCATTTTTTAAAGAAAGGTCGCTTGTAACTCCATCAAGCCTTCTGATCTCCATATCTCTTACCTGAGTTCTGACATCCTTGATATATGCAGGAACATCTACACCAAAGTGAGATAATACAAACTGTGTCTCCTCATTGAGGTGTCCAGCCCTGCATGCTATATAATTGCCTCCAAAGGCCTTGTTTTTCAGGTTTGCATAAGTAATAGCTGCACAGATAGAGTCTGTGTCAGGATTTTTATGTCCTATTACAAAAACAGGTCTTGTATCTTCAATATTGTTCATTAGTAATCCTCCAAGCGTACATGCAGTTTACCACTCCTTGCCACAAGTATCAAGGAAATAATTTCAGGCAAACTGAGAGTTATATAGTTCACTATAAAACCCTTTCTTGTCAAGAAGCTGCCTGTGACCACCTTGTTCTATTATGTGGCCATCCTTCATTACAAGGATAACATCGGCTTCTCTAATGGTCGAGAGCCTGTGAGCAACAATGAAGCTGGTCCTCCCCTGCATCATCTTGTTAAATGCCTTCTGAATTCGGATCTCAGTCCTTGTGTCTATGGAAGATGTAGCTTCATCAAGTATCAGCATTGGCGGAACCTTAAGCATGACTCTTGTAATACAAAGAAGCTGCTTCTGTCCCTGGGATAGAGAGCCGCCATTTTCTGAAATGACTGTGTTA
>CAMVJI010000009.1 GCA_947167765.1 uncultured Butyrivibrio sp.
GTATATCACTAAAATCCGCGCCACAGGGCAATTTGCGGATATTAAAAAGAAAAAAACATTGCATTTGAGTCTTCACATGTACCACCTGCATCCAATATAATTAAGAGTACTATTGAAAACTTCTTGTTATAAGCGAGAAAGGATTATCACTAATGTCAAATACCCCGGTAGCACTGGTTAAGTGCGACAGCTATGAATATGAAGAGGTGAAAAGAGCTCTCGATGAGAGCCTTGATCTCATAAATGCCCTGGACTTTGTTAAGCCCGGCATGAAGATAGGTATAAAGGCGAACCTGGTTACAGGCTCCTCTGCAGATAAAGCAATCACCACTCATCCGGTACTTTTAAGAAGACTATGCGAGCTCCTTACAGAAAGAGGCGCAAGCGTAGTGATCGGTGACAGCCCCGGAGGTCTCTACACCCCGGCTTTTGTCCAAAACATATATAAGGCATGCGGACTCTATGAGCTTGAAAGTATCAAAGGACAGGATAACGATATCCCTGGCGCGCCAGTTCCTTCCGTTACCCTCAACGCCGACTTTTCCATAAAGGACGGCAAGTTCCCGGATGCAGCATCCCTTAAGAGCTTCATCTACACTGGATGGCTTGACGATGTGGACGCCATTATCGGTTTTTCCAAATTAAAAACTCACGCCATGATGGGCATGAGCTGCGCTGTGAAAAATATGTTTGGCTGTATTCCCGGAACCACCAAGCCCGACTACCACATGAGATTCCCAGAGGAGAAGGCCTTTGCCAACGTCATGGTGGATCTCAATGAATTCTTTAAGCCTGTGCTCTACATCGTGGATGCCATAGACGGAATGGAAGGCAACGGCCCTACAGCTGGCGAAAAGAGACATATCGGTGCGATCCTTGCATCCAAAAGGCCCTATAGCCTTGATATGGTCTGCGCCTCCATGATCGGCATGGGAATATCCGACGTCCAGACACTGCTTGCAGCTTCAGAAAGAGGCCTTGGCCCTAAAGATATAAGTGAAGTCTCTATTCTTGGCAGCTACAGCCTCGAAGATGCCAAGATCCCTGATTTTAAAAGAGCTACCATCCATCAGAGCATTACCTTTGAGGGCGGAAGCGCTTTTAACAGGATAAAATCAATTGCCGTAAAACTGGCCTACTCAACCAAGCCCCTTGTTAAAAAGGACGAGTGCATAGGCTGTAAAAAGTGCCACGACACCTGCCCCGCAAAGGCAATCACCATGGTTCCTTCAAAGGGTGCATCCCCAAAAGGCACCGGCAACATTCCGCAGATCGACCGAAGCAAGTGCATCAAGTGCTTCTGCTGCCAGGAGTTCTGCCCGGTAGGCGCCATGAAGGTCCACTACAATCCTGTAGGAAACATGCTGAACAAAATGCAGCGATAACAAGACAAGGGGGTGGACCACAAGCCACGGGGACGGTTCTTTTGGCTGGTTTTGAAAATCAAAACCAGCCAAAAGAACCGTCCCCGTGGCTTGTGTTTGTTTTTACAGTGTATACTGTGACAGATCAGAATTGATCTCGTCTGAGTACTTGTTCAGGTTCTCGGATACGGTCGTGATATTTTCAGTCTCCTGGCGGAGTCTGTTACTCTCAGTTACGATCACATCGCTAAGTCCAAGGACTTCGTTGATGTTTGAAACCTGTTCCTTAGTGGTGACTGCGTTTCCAGATGCAACGTCGTTGATCCTCTCGATTCCACTGGCGATCTCCTGAATGCCTTCTGTAGCCTTGCTGACATCTTCGTAGATAGTGTTGAAGGAATCGTTGGCCTCATTAACACCGCTTATGCAGGCCTCCATATCTTTTACGCAGATATCAGCCTTGCTGTTGATATCTTCGATATTCTTGGTTACATCTTCAATAAGTCTTCTGATGTTGTCGGTAGCTTCTGATGACTGGTTAGCCAAAGCGCCAACCTCCTGAGCTACTACAGCAAATCCCTTACCCATCTCTCCTGCTCTTGCAGCCTCAATAGAAGCATTAAGTGAAAGAAGATTGGTTTGAGCTGAAATTGCATTGATGGCCTCTGTGATTCCGGTGATCTCTTCAACTGACTTGGCAGTAACTTTAATAAGGTCTGTGAGCTCGTTGATGGTATTTCCAAGTGTTGTAACATTCTTGGTCATAAGTTCCATCTCGCCCTTACCCTTGCCTGAAGCATCCATGGTCTGGTCGCAGAGAGCACGTACATCCTCAGCGTTAGTAGCAAGCTGGCTGGATGTGGAAGCAAGCTCGTTGGCAGCATCTGCAATCTCTTCGATAGATGTAGTCATAGCATTTAAGGTGCTGTTGAGCTTTTCAATGGACTCTCCCTGATTCTGGTTGGCATCTGAAAGGCTGTGGGAGATGTCGAAACACTCTCCTGCGCGGCTGCTCATCTCGCCTGAAATTCCAGACAGACTGTTGAGGGTTGTCCTCATCTTTTCAATATATGTATTTAAGCTCTCACTAAGAGTTGTGATCTCGTTGTTTCCTTCAGGAACAAGTGCAACGGTAAAGTCGCCCTGGCTGATGTCTGTAAGTCTCTCTGTAACTGTGGTTACAGGACCGATAGACTTTTTTATTGTAAAGTACATGAGCACAGCCATAAGGATAATAAGTACCAGGCCAATAACCATTGTCAGTACCATGACCTTGACGATGGCGCCGCTAAGGATATCTGAAGAAACGGCACTTACTACAACCCAGGATGTGCCAGCAATATCAGTAGCAACAAACATCATGGAGCCTGCGCCAGTCTTTGCTGTCATAACTCTGCTGCCATCACTTGTAGCTGAGGTATTTAAGGTGTCATATATAGCAGCAAGTCCCTTCGCTATTGGATCAGTTGTATCAGCAAGAGTCTGGCCAACACTCTCAGTCACATTGCTTATAAGTATGTCTTTTGTATCCTTATTAATGATGTAGTACTTGGCATCCGGTGCATAGGAGGTAAAACCATTTACCTTCTCAGCCACTTTATCAAAGTTGATGTCACTACTTAAAACTGTGCCATCGCTTATCATTACAGAACATGCAAGACAGGTCTTGCCTGTGGAGGCATCTACATAAGGCTCAGATGAAAAGACATTTCCTCCAGCCGCAATAGCTCCCTGATACCATGGTCTGTCTGTAAATACAAAGGTATCGTCAGGGATCCAGCCTGAACCATCAAGAAATACATTCTCGTTTCCATAAGCCATATAAATATCCTGAGAATCCGGGTCCTCCGCAGTAAGAGCAAGCAGAAGATTTCTCATATCCTCATGAGACATAGAAGGAGACTTTTTGATAACAGATGCAGTCTGAGAAACTCTCTCCTGAACGCCGCTCCACCAGCTCTGTATCTCACTTGCATATGTCAGTGATTCTCTAGCCAGAATGTTGCAAGTAAGTGGCTCGATATTATCAACCGCAAGCTTAATACTAAGCTGTGTGATAATAACGATAATGATCGCTGAATAGATGATGATTTTGGTAAGTAATGTCTTTTTAAGGGATCCTCTTTTAGTCTTCACTTTTACCATCTCCTGTTCTTGAAAATTAGCTATAAAAAGTAGCACTATCACCATATTAATACACGGAATGTCGTTTATCAATTATCCAACAAATAAGATAATTATAATTTTTTCTAAAATTTTTCAGCATCTGACTATTTCCTCCTTTTTATTTGCTTTTTAAAAGAAAAGAAGGTATACTTTACTTTAGCACTTTAAAGCGGGGGAGAATTATATTATGCCAATTACAGATTTATTAGAGAGAAACTCTAAACTCTATGGAGATGAAGTTGCGCTTGTTGAGATCAATCCTGAGATAAAGGAAGAACAACGTGTTACCTGGAAGGAATACGAACTCATCCAGCCAACATCTACCAACTATTACAGAAGACAGATCACCTGGTCCGTGTTTGATGAGAAGGCAAACCGCGTGGCCAACATGCTGATCGAAAGAGGAATCAAAAAGGGACAGAAATGTGCCATTTTACTTATGAACTGCCTTGAATGGCTGCCAATCTACTTTGGTGTTCTTAAGGCCGGCGCCGTTGCAGTTCCTCTTAATTTCCGTTTTGACTCAGAGGAGATCGATTACTGTCTCAAGGCATCAGATTCAGATGTTTTGTTCTACGGACCAGAATTTATCGGAAGGATCGAGGACATCGCCCAGAAGCTGAAAAAAGAGATGCTTCTTTTATTTGTAGGCGATCAGTGCCCGTCCTATGCAGATGACTACTACAGATATGCATCCAACGCATCCTCAAGGGCTCCCAAGATCCTTATTGAGGACAAGGATGATGCAGCTATCTATTTTTCATCAGGAACTACAGGCTTTCCAAAGGCTATTTTGCACATCCACACAGCTTTAATGCAGTCAGCCCAGATGGAGGCCATGCATCATGAGACCACACACGCAGACAATTTCCTGTGCATTCCACCTCTCTATCACACTGGAGCAAAAATGCACTGGTTCGGATCTCTTTACACCGGAAGCCGCGCTGTACTTCTTAAGGGCAATTCACCTGAAGCAATCTTCAGGGCAGTGTCTGAAGAGAGATGCACCATCGTGTGGCTCCTTGTACCCTGGGCTCAGGACATTCTCGCAGCCCTTGACAGCGGCAAACTAAAACTTGAGGACTTCCACTTAAAGCAGTGGAGACTTATGCACATCGGTGCTCAGCCAATCCCACCTTCACTGGTTCGTCACTGGCTTGAGTACTTCCCACATCACAAGTACGACACCAACTACGGCCTTTCAGAATCAACAGGCCCCGGCTGCGTACACCTTGGCATGGAGAACGTCAGAAAAGTTGGCGCCATCGGTGTTCCCGGCTACGGCTGGAAGACCAAGATCGTAGATGAAGAAGGAAACATTGTTAAGCAGGGCGAGATTGGCGAGCTCTGCGTAAAGGGTCCTGGCGTAATGGTTGAATACTACAAGAACCCAGAAGCCACAGCTGAGATATTAAAAGATGGCTGGCTCTTTACAGGAGACATGGCCCGTCAGGACGAAGAAGGCTTCATCTTCCTGGTAGACAGAAAGAAAGACGTCATCATCTCCGGCGGTGAGAACCTGTATCCTGTTCAGATCGAGAGCTTCCTTATGAAGAACAACAAGATCCATGACGCGGCTGTTATCGGCCTTCGCGACCAGCGTCTTGGCGAGATCGCAGCTGCCATCATCCAGGTAAAAGAAGGAATGACCTTAACAGAAGAAGAAGTTGATGAGTTCTGCGTAGATCTTCCAAGGTACAAGAGACCAAGAAAGATCATTTTCGCAAATGTCATAAGAAACGCAACCGGAAAGATCGACAAGCCAAAGCTTCGCGAGATCTACGCCGGCGCACATATCGTCGAAGATCAGAATCAGTCCTGATATTAAATATTTTCTGTAAAAAGTAGGAGGTTTTACAATGAACGACAACAAAGACAAGCAGATCATGCTGGGCAATAAGGCTGTTGCCCGTGGTCTTTATGAGGCCGGTGTCTGCTTTATTTCAAGCTATCCCGGAACCCCAAGTACTGAGGTCACCGAGGAAGCAGCTAAATATGATGAGATCTACTGCGAATGGGCACCTAACGAGAAGGTTGCCATGGAGTCCGCTTTTGGCGCCAGCCTTGCAGGCCGCAGAAGCTTTTGTGCTCAGAAGCACGTTGGACTTAACGTGGCTGCTGACCCTCTTTACACCATGAGCTACACAGGTGTAAATGCAGGAATGGTCATCGTTGTAGCTGACGACGCAGGCATGCACTCATCTCAGAACGAGCAGGATTCAAGGCATCACGCCATCGCATCCAAGGTTCCCATGATCGAGCCATCAGACTCAGAAGAGGCTCTGGAGTATACCAAGCTTGCCTACGAGATCTCTGAGAAGTTCGACACTCCTGTGCTCCTTAAGATGTGCACAAGAGTTGCTCACTCCCAGTCCCTGGTAACTGTTGGCGAGCGTCAGGTTCCAGATTTTCCTTATGAAAAAGACATCGCTAAATACGTTATGATGCCTGGCAATGCCAAAAAACGTCATCCAATCGTTGAAGAGCGCACAAGAAAGCTCATCGAGTACGCAGAGAACTGCCCTCTTAACCGCGTTGAAATGGGCGGCACTGAGATTGGTATCATCACCTGCTCTACTTCATATCAGTATGTAAAAGAGGTATTTGGAGATTCCGTTTCAGTTCTTAAGCTTGGAATGACCAACCCTCTTCCAGAAAAACTAATTAAGGACTTCGCATCAAAGGTAGACAAGCTCTTTGTTGTTGAGGAGCTTGATCCCATAATCGAGAATCATGTTAAGGCCCTTGGACTTACTGTCACAGGAAAAGAACTTCTTCCTGTATGCGATGAATTCTCACAAAATCTCATTGCAAAGGCCTTCGGAAAAGACACAGCTGACAGCTTTGCTCTTTCTGACAACATTCCAATGAGACCTCCTGTAATGTGTGCAGGCTGCCCTCACAGAGGACTCTTTTACACTCTTAAAAAGAATAACTGCACAGTCCTTGGAGACATCGGATGCTACACCCTTGGCGCTGTTCCTCCACTTGGAGCAATAGAGATGACTCTTTGCATGGGCGCATCTATCGGCGCTTTGCACGGTTTTAACAAGGTTCGTGGAAAAGAGTCTGAAGGAAAGACTGTAGCTGTTATCGGAGATTCAACCTTTATGCACTCCGGAATGACTGGCCTTGCTAACGTTGCCTACAACCAGAGTAATTCAACCATCATCATCGTAGATAACTCCATAACCGGTATGACAGGTCACCAGCAGAACCCTACCACAGGTTACAACATCAAGGGCGACCCTGCAGGCAAGATCGATCTTGAGGCCCTTTGCAAAGCTATGGGCTTTGAGAGAGTACGGGTTGTGGATCCATATAACTTAAAGCAGTGCGACGAAGTTCTTAAAGAAGAGCTGGCAGTCGCTGCTCCTTCAGTTATCATCTCAAGGCGTCCATGTGCACTTCTTAAGTATGTCAAGCACAATCCTCCGCTTACCGTTAACCACGATAAGTGCGTTGGCTGCAAATCCTGTATGAAGATTGGATGCCCTGCTATTTCCATGAAGAACGGCAAGGCAACCATCGACAACACACTTTGTGTCGGCTGCAACGTATGCAGCCAGCTGTGCCCTGTTGGAGCATTTGTGTAGAGCACTTGGTGAGGTAGTATCGAACCTAGTGCGAACCAGTCACGTGCACTTAACGAGGTATTTTCGAGTTTAGTGCAGCGGGACAAGAATAAGGAGAAGAAAAATGAATACCAAAAATATTATGATCGTGGGCGTTGGCGGACAGGGCTCACTTCTTGCAAGTAAACTCCTTGGACATCTCTTGATGAGCCAGGGCTATGACGTAAAGGTTTCAGAAGTACACGGAATGAGCCAGAGAGGTGGCTCAGTTGTCACATACGTAAGATACGGCGACAAGGTCTTTTCACCAGTCATCGACAAGGGTCAGGCTGACTACATCGTATCCTTTGAGCTCCTTGAGGCTGCAAGGTGGCTTCCATTCCTTAAAAAGGACGGACAAATCGTTACCAACACTCAGCAGATCGATCCAATGCCAGTTATCACCGGCGCTGCAGAGTATCCTGATAACCTTGTTGAAAAACTCAAAGCAACAGGCGCAAAGGTCGATGCCCTTGACTGCCTCACATTGGCTGAGCAGGCAGGTAGCGCAAAGGCAGTAAACATCGTGCTCCTTGGAAGGCTCTCCCACTACTTCGACCTCCCGGAAGAAGCATGGATGAAGTCTCTTGAAGCCAACGTACCAGCCAAGTTCCTTGACATGAACAAGAAAGCCTTCGAACTTGGCAAGAACAACTAAGCTATCAGCAAATTTATAAATATTTGGCGATGACACTTAATAAAGGAGGAGAAGAAAATATGGAGCAGTATTTTCAACCAGAGATTGAATGTGCCCCAGTGGAAAAAATAAAGCAGATCCAGTCAGAGAAGCTGGTCAAGCAGGTTAAGCATGTGTGGGACAACGTACCTCACTACCGCAAAAAGATGGAGGAGAAGGGCGTAACTCCTGATGACATCAAGTCAGTTGATGACCTTCACAAGCTCCCGTTTTTATCCAAGGCTGACCTTAGAGAGACTTATCCAAAGGGACTTCTTGCTGTTCCTCAGGATCAGGTTGTAAGGATCCACTCCACTTCAGGAACCACAGGAAAAAGAGTAATCGCCTACTATACACAGCACGACATTGACCTCTGGGAGGACTGCTGCGCAAGAGCTATCATGGCAGCCGGCGGAACCAAAGAAGATGTCTGTCAGATATCTTACGGCTTTGGACTTTTCACGGGAGGTGCAGGCCTTAATGGCGGATCTCACAAGGTTGGCTGTATGACTGTTCCTATCAGCTCCGGTAACACAGACCGTCAGATCATGTTCATAAACGACCTTCAGGCTACAATCCTTTGCTGCACTCCAAGCTATGCTGCATACCTCGGAGAGCGCATGCAGGAAATGGGCTATGGTCCAGATGATATTCCTTTAAAGGCAGGCATCTTCGGAGCCGAAGCATGGAGCGAAGAAATGAGACACTCCATCGAAAAGACCATGGGCATCAAAGCCTTTGATATCTACGGACTTACAGAGCTGTCCGGTCCTGGCGTAGCCTTTGAGTGCTGCGAGCAAAAGGGCATGCACGTAAATGAAGATCACTTCATCGTTGAGATAATCGACCCTGAAACCGAGGAAGTCCTTCCTGAAGGAAGCCAAGGTGAGCTGGTATTTACAGCAGTTGATAAAGAAGCCTTCCCTATGATCAGATATCGCACAAGAGACATCTGCAAAGTCACAAGAGAAAAGTGCTCCTGCGGAAGAACTCTTATCAGAATGGCAAAACCCATGGGAAGATCCGACGACATGCTCATCATCCGCGGCGTAAACGTATTCCCAAGCGAGATAGAGACAGTTCTTTTGAACAACGGCTATGCAGCTAACTACCAGATAGTTGTTGACCGTGTAAACAACACTGATACCCTTGACGTTCAGGTTGAGATGACTCCAGAGATGTTCAACGATAACCTTGGTGAAGTTGAGGAAAGACAGAACAAGCTCTCAGCAGACCTTAAGTCAATGCTTGGCATCAAGGCCAAGGTATCTCTCCTTGCTCCTAAGTCCATCACAAGGTCTGAGGGTAAGGCAGTCAGAGTTATCGACAAGCGTAAGATTTGATGTAATATAATATTATATCCACACACCACATTTCACAGGAGGATAACCATGAGCGTACAGCAGATATCCGTCTTTTTGGAAAATAAACCCGGAACTCTCAAGAAGATGACTGGGGTTCTTGCAGAGCACAAAATAGATATGAGAGCCACATCCCTTGCTGAGACCAAGGACTTTGGAATTGCAAGACTTATCGTTGATGACGCCATCAGCGCCGTAAACACACTTAAAGAGCACGATTTCGTAGCAAGCCTTACACCAGTTCTTGCTATCGAGATCCCTGACGAAGCTGGCGGACTTGACAAGCTCCTTGAGATCTTTGCCGCTGCGGAAGTAAACATTGAATATATGTATGCCTTCCCAGGCGGAAAAGACACTGACAAGGCCGTAATGATCTTCCGCGTAGCCGACACCAAAGCAGCCGAAGCAAGGCTTCTTGGAAAGGGTGCTAAGATCCTTACCCAGGAAGAGATTTCGAATATTTAACCATTAAACAAGACAGGGAGCGGCTCTTTCGTGACAGGGAGCCGCCCCCTTTTGCTCTAATTATTAGCTTGATTAACTGCAAGTCTTTTTATCTCTTCTTTGATCTTTATAGCCTGATTGGTGTAACCTTGCTTGATCTTGGCGATTTCTGTCAGATATACTCCCTCTTTTGCGTCTACATCAATAAGGTGACAACCCTTGACTTTTATGGCCAGTTCCTGAAGGGCTTTTATCTTTTCCTCAAATAAAGGCTCTTTATCCGGGGCGATGATCAGATCTTTACACTCATTCATAAAGCTAAAGTCCTGTATCATCTCATAATCCTTGCCGCCCATTTTGACAGTGATCTTTCTGCCCTCTTCCATATCTTTCTGGATGATCTTTTGAGCCTTAACCTGATATTTCTTTTCCATCCCCTCTACATCTTTGTTGAAATAGATCTTGTGTTTTACAAATATTTCAGTACATTTCTGGACGGTATTTATGTATCTGATAAGTGGAACCAGCTTTTGCTTCTTAGTCTTTCCTATAGTATCTGCCTTCTTAAAGAGAGCCTTAAAGGGCTCCTTCATAGCTTCATAGTATTCTTTTTTTATGTATGGATTCTGGATGGGCGACTCCAGGTTATCCTCATCCCAATCAGGGCAAAGGTCTTCCTGAATGTGGTTCTGAAGATCAAGGTTTCTTCTTGCATCATATAAATTCTTTTTGATAAACAAAAGCTCATCTATCTCGTAATCCTTAAGCCCCTTATCCTTAAGGGCTTTTAGATCAGACATTTGATCTTCAAACCATATTTCAAGTTTATGAACATCAGGTGCTTTAAGGCCGCCTACAAGAGTTGTCAGTCTTGGCTCAGTATCTTTTATGTACTTGGAATCAACCTCCTTAGGTATCGAGTCTCCTGCCTTATCAATGAGCGTACTTAGCAATCTATTCTCATATTCTTTCTGAGGTTCACCTTCATTCCGGAAAAGTCCAAATTTCTTTACCTGTAGGTAAATGGCTTCTTGTCTTTCAGCCTCCTTTTTCATCCTGGGCTCAGCTAATGCATTCTCTCTATCCTTAGCGTTTCCACCTATCTTAAATGAGTCTTTTTTATCTCTAAGTGTCTTGTAGTTAGAAAGGAAATCAACAAGCTCTTGATCTTTTTCAGCGGTAGCATCATCAATCTTTTCCTGCAGTTTTTCATCAGAAAGCTGATCAAGATCACCTTGGGACTGTAATACATAGTGATTTGAAGTCATCATGGCTATTCTGGTATCATAATCAGCCTTAACCTCCAAAAGGGCATCCAGGCGGCCCTCCAAAGCACTTAAAGCCATTTTCTTTCCGGTAGTAAGGACGTTATCCTTCTTTGCGATATCTACGGCACTTTTTAAAGACTCCGCCCTTTTTAGCCATATATAGTTATCCTTTATCTTGGCAGCAAACTCTTCATCGCTGCCATAATTGAACCTATTGATATCAATCTCAAGGAGTTTATTCCCATCAGTAACTATATTATTGACAATATGGCCATAACTCTCTTTTGTATCTGTTCTTTTAGTGATCAGATCGTCATCTTTGCACCAATCCAATGCATATTGGAAGAAGTCCTTATCGATCTGTTTTGGCAATTTCTCTTTGACACCCTCTTTTTCCTCCCAGACTTTTTTGTGCATCAGATAATTGAACATCGAATTCTCAGTGGCCCCGGCAATACTCAGCTGCCTTTTATCAAGAAAAGACTCAAGGCCTTTACGCATTTCCTGTTGAATCCTGCTCTTTTCCATATCTCCCTGAATCTCTCCGGAAAGCAGCTGTCTGCCCAGCTCAGTCTCTTTATGTGCTACGAGCTTTTTCCTCATGGCTCCATTAAAAGTATCCGGGAAGTTATTATGGAAATAATCCATGGAAGTTTTCTGTCTGGTGTTAAGGTGTTTTTCAACCTCATCCGAGGTGGCTCTTTCAACGACAAAACAATTGTTGTAATTCCGCGCAAAATTTTGATAATCCAAGCTACGGTTTTCAATGTTCATCTGGTCCTCAGAATCTGCCTTACTGACACCTTGCTTGATATTATATCCGTCGCCTGCTCTTCCTACGAGATGTTTGTCGGCAATAATACGGTTCACATAAGTGGAAAAAGTAACCGCAACTCTTAATTTTTGTACTATCTCAGGGTGATCAGTTTTGTATTCTTTTACAAATGGATCTACACTTTCAAGGTTCGATATGGTAAGTGAGAAATTCATTATATCGTTTATTTCTGCCGGATTTTCTTTAAGCAGCCGGTCGACACCCTTCTTCTGTATCTCTTCAGGACTTGGAATGGGTAATTTCATAAAATACTCAAATCTATTCTCCAAGACCTTATTCTTTTTCTCTACATTTCCTTTAGAAAGGGCATCCAGCCACTCCTGGTTTTCCTTCTCCTTTAAAGCCTCCACCTTATTCACAGGAAGCCCATTCTTATCTTTGAGCACAGTTTTAAGGCCAGCGGTCAGCATGCGGCCAACATCACCCGGTCTAGCCTTATACCCCTTATACATTCCATTAAGTTCAAGGTTTTCAAGGACATCATTGTACTTTTGATCTGTAGCATATGAGTTCATGGATCGCATTTTGATCAGTACTTCAGCGTCTTCGCTGTTGATATCCTCGTTTTGCGCCTGAAGCTCTTCTGTTTTCTTATCAAGCTCTTCAGGAAAACCAAGTCCATTTTCCCACTGCTTTGTTACCGGTGGGATCATCTCCTTCATAGCGTTTTCGTACTCAGACAGCTTCTCCTCTATTTTGGAGAGTTCTCCCTCAAGTACATTTTTCTGCTTCTCATTCGTCTCATTTTTAAGCAGCTCTCTAGCCTGTTCACGCAAAATGCGCTGGCATGAAATATTGGCCTTAAGGACCCTGTACTTCTCGTTCTCCTTGCTTGTACTCTTAACCGCTGCAGCCTTTTCCATTCCTTCAAGTCTGGCCGTCATGATCTCTTTACGGTGTTTTAGCTTATCAAGTGAAGTTACTTTAGAGTTATTCTCAAAATCTTTCTTGTACTTATCCTCAAGTTTTGCAGTTTTCTTGAATGCTGCTGCAGCCTGCTTGGCACTCTTTTTGCGCTTTCTGGCTGAATGGTTTTTGTACTTGGACGAAAACATATCCATATCGGTCTTATCGCGCGCAGAGACAGGATTTGCAATACTGCGATAGCGGGCAGCCTTGGCTTCCATCACCTCTGCATCCTGAAAATAATATTTGGTACGGTCCAGAATAGATCCTGTTTCCTCACGCTCAGCAAAATGTTCATTTAGCTGTTCAAAGCTAAGATCATAATCGCTGGAGATCTCTTCAGATCCAAATCCACGCGTTTTCTCATGGTGCAAAAAGAGATCTTTATCAGTTTCTTTTTTGATATTTACATAATCATCAAACTTTGGCATAGGACACTCCTTTAGATAAGCTCAGCTTCATATACAGGAACAGATTTTATTTTGGGGTAAATCTTTTTGGCTATAGCAGCTGCCTTGTCATTAACTGCATCAAAGATAAGCTTGCAGTCCGGATAGTACTGTTCAATGTCGGCAGCTGCACCTGCAATTATTTCTCCCAGGGCAACAGGATTTATGCTGTACAGGTACGAAAGCTCCAGTTCCTTTTCAGATAATCTGTGGATGAATATCAGTGAAAGAAGCTCGTCATTCCTCATAATGCACCTGCACAGTTCCGGAACCAGATCTCTTTTCCACTCCTCATAGTCACCTGTTACAAATCCCTCTTCGTCAGATAGCATTCGCAAAATGTTCTGCTGAACTCCCTTTGGCATGTCAAAAAATTTGACTTCCTTAAGTGACTCTTTCCCCGTGATCATAGGGTATCTGCCCTTGTAGATATCATTTGGCTTAAGGATATATCTGTCGTGGGAATAAGTAACCTCCATCCCCTCATAGGATAAAAAGAAAAGGTAAAGCTGCTCATCATCGCCCTGAAACCTCGCAGTTATCGGGTATACCTGTCCGGACTTTATAAGGAGCTCTCTCATCTTATCAAGTAGTAATGTGGCAATCTTCTGCCTCCTGTATTTTGGAATGACATAGAGCCAGAGTATATCCACCTGATAATCAGCACTACCATAGCAGATAACTCCCATGATGTTGTCATCATCATCCATTGCAGCAAGGCAGATATTATCAGCATCCACAATGAATTCCCACGGCATGATCACCTTGAAATCATCCATGACATCTTCGTTTATCCAAACATACTTCATGTTCATAAGCCCCCTCTATCGCTATATTTTTTATGTCTCCTGTAAGACAAAAGAACCGTCCCTGTGTCTTGTTTTTACCTTATATCCTGGCCCATGAGTCTGTTGTATACTCTCTGGGCTGTTTCGTTATCCTGCTTGCCAATAGCGTCCTTACAGCCGATAGCAGCAAGGAGAAGTGATGCTCTAAGGAACTGTTTTGCATCAACGCCGAAAGGACTTGCACACTGGAGCAGTGTCTGAACGATGTGCCACCCTACAAAGGAGGCCTGCTCACTAAAGTCCTTAAAGCCGTAGGCCTTCCTGAAGAGCTCGGCATTGCTCATTTCGCCCATGAACTCTGTCTCTTTCTTTTCAAGCTCGCAGCCATCCATGATGTCTCTTGTTCCCAGTTTCTTTCTGCCGGTCTGATCGCTTATGATCTTGTTTACGTTGTCGCCCCTAAGTCGTTTGATCTCTTCACCCAGAGGTCCGTTATCTGCAAAATACTTATCCATTACAATCTTATCAGTTACCACACTGGTGATAAAACGTGCAGTTTCCAGAGTTTCCTGTATGATCATCCTGATACCGCCCACAAAGAAGTTGGTGACAGCCTGAATACCGATACTACTTCCAGAAAGGACGTTGACGCAGGTAGTTGCAGTTTCAATGATATCCCTGGCGTTGGCTCCAGTTCCTGCAGCAGCTGAAACCTCCTGCAATATCCATTCCTTGTTGAGCTGGTTGTCCTTTGTAACCAGCTGCTGTTCCTTGGTCTGGCGCTTCTTGCCTTCTTCCATGCGTTTCTCAGTCTGCTTCTTTAGCTCTTCCTCATTCTCCACAGGCTTACGGATTTCTTTTATACCCTTGCCATCAAGATAGATGTTATAGATTCCCATAAGTCCGTTGGCTGTCTGCTCAAGGCTCTCACCGCCTATTGCAAAGCCGGTCTGAACAGCCTGGCCGACCACCTGAAGCACTGCAGATGTGGACTTGGTCACTGTACCACCGATTTCAGCATATCCAAGATAATCAGTTGCAGTATTCTTGGTAATTCCAGGCTTAACAATTCCGGTGCTCAGCATCTTGTTTCTCATCTGAGGGCTAAGGCAAGCCATCATGATCCTCTGACCTACTGCATAACCTGGGATTGCCCCTTCAAGCTCTGCCCGGACTCTTCTGCCAATGAACCTTGTGAGTCTGTTGCCTGAGCGGTACAGATTCTTTCTAAGGAACTTGTAATTGTACATGAAACGTCCGTACTCATCTACATTACCGGTAGCACGGTAGTTTTCTGCTTCGCCTACAAATGTCTTTCTCTCGCCTTCGGTTCTTCTTACAAACTTAAGGGCATTTGCAAACAGTCCCCAGTCAATGCCAGTTTTTCTGTCAGCACCAATGTATGCCCAGTTAAAGATCTTTTTCCCTACCATAAGGTCCACAAAATCTTTCTTCTTCTGTGGATTTCTCTTATCGGAAACCTGTGTTGAAACCAGTGACTGCATGGCTTCATGGATATCCTGCTGATTGGTGGCCAGGATATTTTTAGCTCCCGGTACAGACAGGTGCTCAATGTAGTAATCCGCCAGCTTGTCCCTTCCAGCCTCATTTACATACTTGTCTTCATTCATGCCAATGGCAGTAGAGATATTGTTGTCGGTAGAAACATCCAGTATATCTCTATGCTTAAGAGCGTGAACTACCAGCATCTGCTCATTGTCGGACATTCCATAGAATGCAGAAATAAGCGGCATAGCCTCCTGTGGATTCTTCTTGGCTTCTCTGACAAGGAAATCCTTGAAGTAATCGAACTGGTTGAATTCCTTCTCCTTAAACTTACTGTCAATTTCCTTATAAAGATTTGCAGCCTCTTTGTTAGGAGCTGATTCGTCAGTAGTATGCTTAACAGTCTGTCTGCATACCTGGATCTTTAAGTTCTCAGCTTCAATTTCATCCACCAGATCCATAGCTCTTTCAAGGAGCTTCCAGTCAATCTTGGTAGCACGCTTAAGTGCACCTTTAGCAAAGCTTTCTGCTGAAACACCGGTCTGATTCAGATCTATGCTATCCTTGAGCTGGAAGCTAAAGAGCGTAGCTGCTGCCTTTGCATACATAGGGTTATCCACAGATGTGCACAGCTGTGCGATCATATTCTTGTCCATACCTTCAGAGCTTGAAAGAGATTCTTTTAGGGCATTCCTCTTCTCCTCATTTACAAATGGGACTCCGCTGAGCATAAGCGCATCCCACTTGCCGTCATTAGTGGTATAGTCAACTACTGTTCTATCCTGAAGGATATGGAGCAGCATGTACATCTGTGTGTCGTTGTACTTACCAAGCTTCTTTGAAATCTTGCCCACAGACTCATCAATCTTCATCTCTGAATCTGCATATTTAGTAAAGAACTCCTTGAAGGATTTGGCGCCATAGAAAGCTCCTGTATCCAGAGCATCCTGAACGATCTTGTACTCCCCGGGCTTTCCTGCAAGCTCTCTTCCGATCTCAGCGGTGTATCTTCCATCTGAGAGTCTTGCATCCTTAGGCATAACTTCCAGCTTCTTGCTTATGCAGTACTTTGTGTAAGTCATTGCCTTGTCAAAGATAGTCTTGGAAACTCTTCGCAAGCCTGTCTTTTTGTCAGTCTTAAGGAGCTTGCTCATTACAAGGTTGTAATCGATCTTAGGAGCAAAGTCCTTTCCGTAGATATAGGATGAGAGCTGCTCCTGAAGTTCTACCTCTTGGCTGATCTGCTTATCCCTGTCAACCATTACAGAGTTGGATGAGAGCTTATCGGAATCCAAAAGCCCCATTTCAGGGAAGGTAAGCACCAGTGCAAAGACCTTCTGTTCCTCGCAGGTAAGGTTGTTATACTCATTTATGAGATCCTCCCTGCCGGAAAGGGCAATCTCTTTTTCAACGTCAGCCCTTGTATAAGTTACTGAAGAGTTCATCTTCTCTGCAGCCGTAACACTATTACTTGAAACATGCTGCATAAGAGCCTTTGAGTCAGGAAGATAGGTGAGCGCCATCTTTTGAGTGCTCTCCTTTGAAAGAGTTCCCTCTGCCTTGACCTGATCACCAACAAGCTTATCTACAGCGTCATTTATGCTATCTGTGAACTTCTTGATATCAAGCTTTCCATCTTCGTTTATGTTTTCAAAGATATCCTTCTTTAAGTAATCAAAAAGTCCAAGCCTTACGCCCAGGTCTTTACTTACCTGTTCTATCTTCTGGCCGCAGATATCTGCAAGTTCAAAGTACTGTTTCTTTTCACTGCAGATTTCATGGAAGTCCTCTTTGCTCATGGTAAAGCGAGCCATGTTCATCTCTTCCATGAACTCGTCATACTCACGTTTTGCCAAAAGAGATTTTGGCTTAGCCATATCAAGTGCTTCATTCCTAAGCTTAAGCTCATCCAGTATCTCTTTTACGTCGCCTTCGTTTGTGCCATCTAATGGAAGCTCTTTTCTTATGGCATTCTGAGCAAAAGCAAATACAACTGCCTTCTTGATCTCATCTTCAGATAGTCCCCCATGGGCGCGCAGGGCACTGTCAAGGGTAAGTAGCCTTTTCTTGTCTGCTGTAATGTAGTCAGAGAGCTTCTTTTCCTCAACCTTACCATAGGCAATAACTCTCTCTGCAAGAAGTCCTTTTATGAATTCAGGATCTGCCTTGCCATAGTTATCGTTCAAATGGATATATACAAAATCTGCCGCATTATCTATAGCCTTTTGTGTGACAAGTTTTGGATCTGCATTATATGCGAAAAGACCTATTGTGCCCAGGGACTGCTTCTTTTCTGCAAACTCGTTGTACTTCTTTTCTTTATTTCTCTGAAGGAGTCTTCCCTCGCCCTTTCTTATCTCAATACCAAGACGGATCTTCTCTTTTGTATCAAGCACAGTCCTGTCGCCATAGATGTCTTTATTCCTGTCAAGACCAAGGGCTTCCTTGTACTTCTTGAGGTTACCAAGGAATGAATGCCTGAACTCACTTTCATTTAACAGATACGCCTGAGGATTCATGATCTGCATAAGAAGACTGTAGTCTGCAAAGACCTTATCTTCCTCTGTGATCTCCCTCTTTGCATCAAGATCACTTAAGATCTTCGTAGAGCTCATGAGCTCTTTTTTCTGCTTGACCGCTCCGCCTAATGTGAATACATTAGCTGCCTCTTTGTACAGATCATCATTTTCTTTGACACTTGTGTGGGCCTTATTTTTCTGGGCTTCGTCATAGATGACCATCATGGTCTCATCCAGATACTGCATGTTCTTTTTGTACTGGTCTTCTATCTTTTTAACAGCTTCAAACATATCGTCTTCACTGTACAAAAGCGCGAAGGAAGCTGGATCTGCACCAAGGATGTAGGTCAGCTTCATAAGAAGGGTGCCAGAAGCCAATGATTTATCAATGCCCGCTGAGCACATTCTTTCCTGGACATTGTTAAGTATGTCTCTGACGCTCTTTCCATTTATTTCCTTAAGATAGAATCCGTCATGGTAGTTCTTTATAGAGGTGTACCACTGATCCTTGTTCCAGCTCTTCCTGCCCTTGAAGGATTGCCAGTTCTCCATGACATACTGCTCGTTAATGGGCATGGATCCTCTGAAGTCATTACTGGACATAACATCAAGGCCCACACCGATCTCTGCATCCAGCTGCTTCATGAACTCTTCAAACTCGCTGTCGGTGGTGGTCATGATCTTCTTATAGATCTCAGGATCCTTCATCATCTGGTCTCTTACAACCTTGAACTTGCCATCCTGTCTTTTTCTGGGATCCCCATAATTATCGATGTAATCTCTTCTTCGTAAGTAGAGCTTTCCGATCTCCTCACTTTCTTTACGCGCCTTAACGCACTTATCGTCGCTGCCATAGATGTCCATAAGCCTCTGGGAAAGGTCAAGAAGGTCTTCAACTCCATATTTTCTGACGTTTTCTTCTCTGTCTTTCTTGTTGTGAGTGACCTTAAGTCCCGCAATTACAGGTTTTAACCTGTTAAGGATCTTACTAACTTCCTCGGTTTTAAGGTCCTGTCCCTGTAAAATAGCAGTAAGCTGCTGTCTCTTGATTATTAAGTCTCTACTCTTTTCTACAATATCTGCGTAGTACTGATCATCTCCAGAATCAAGGAATGCTTTCTCTCCGACGCCGCCTGCTCCAAAGTACTCTTTGCCGCAGCCAAACAAAAGCAATTCGCCCATACAGTCAGCCATTTCAAGCTTCGTTGATGAAGAATCTGCTGCTATGACATTGGCAAATATTGCCTTCACTGCAAAAAGAGTTTCAAGATCCATCTCCTGGATTCCATGATCTTTTCCGAGGTATGTACTAAGCTCTTTTACAGAGTTCTTATCAAGAACCCACTTTACAGCCCCTGTACCTTCCTCATATGTTTTGGTGATCTCCATTTTTTTAATGAAAGTACCAAAATCCCTGATCCTGCCTTTAACTTTATCAGCCGGAACCTCTTTTAAAGTAGCAAGGAACTTCTGGATAAGCTTGGTGAATCTATCCTCATGCTCAGGGTGCAGCCCAGGCGCAATCTGGGTTTCATCGCTCTTTGCCAAGTTCTTCCAGAAGGTCTCGGCAAAGTTGATCCTCTTGATCCTCGCCACCTGATTCACCTGTTTGCCCTGAATATTCTGGTAATTGAATTTAAGGTAAGTGTTGTTAGGGTCAAAGTCTGTTGCCAACATAGCATCAAGGCGCATTCTGTTGACACTTTCCTCTCCGGCCATGACCTTTGTATGCTCCTCTTTCCTCTGTCTAAAGAGCTCTGGAGTCATCTGAAGAGTGAGGAAGTCTTTCATTAGCTTTTTCTTAAGGCCATATACGCCGCAAAACTTCCAGTCATCTAAAAGAATGCCATCTGCAGCCTTATCATCCTTGTAGCTTCCAACTGCAGACAGACTGAGCTTAATGTCCGCAAAGAACTGCGCATAGTCCACAACTCCAAGATTTGCAAGCTGCTCTATGCTCTTAACATCCTCAAGGTATGGGTATCTTGCGTGAAGAAGACTTTTTTCATTAAGGAGCTCTTCCTTTAAGACCTCCATAAAGATCTCTTTATCTTCCTTGACCTTCAGGGCATTTTTAAGGACAGCATCTTTAAAAATGTGATCCTCAATATCCGTATTTATGACAGGCTTTTTGAAGTCTACTGTAATGACAGGGTTATTCTTAAGTCCATCCAGGAATTCACTTCTTGTAACAAGGGTGGCATTATAATCCTCAAGGGATGCAAAATCCCCATCATTAAAAAGGCTTTCTCGCTGTTTGGTTGTAGCCTTTATCTGCTCATCTATAGACTTTTTGACTTTCTTCTCGATCTCAGCAGTTTTTTTCTCAAGATTTTTTGCAGAGTACTTGTCAGCTCCATAAAGATCCTTAAGCTCATCAAGCCATATATCTTCAAAGCTGTTTTCAATATCATTCCACTGCTCTTTGGTCAGCTTTGTTTCGCCAGCAGCCTTCACTATGATCCCCGCAACATTACTGTTATAGATCTTTTTAATGTTGGCAAGGATACTGTCAGTCTTTTTATCTACCTCATCCCACTTCTTGTTGTACTCCTCTGAAGTGTTATATCCCTGCGGCCTTAGGTAGTACTCTTTGTTTTTATCATCCTTGTTGGCCAGGGAAGCAACTCTTTTCTCGATCTTACTGCTAAGTCTTCCTGCAAGATTTGTCTTATTAAACTTCTTATCCCATGCTCTTTGGATGGAAGCTGCGTGACCGTCATAGTTCATCATATTGTCAATGGTATACTCGACAATATCTTCAGCGATCAGGTTGTAGCCAAGAAGGTATTCTCCACCCATTGACTTAACGATACTTCTTTTAAGCAGTGCTTTTGCAGTGTCGCAGACTCCCATCATGCTGATCTTTTTGTCAATGATGGCTATGTTGCTTGTAACTGTAGCTTTTATCTTTGCAAGGGACTCCTCAAAGCTCTTATCGCTGATGCCATAGCTTTCTGATCTTGTAAAGATTCCTGAAGCTTTTTTTGTCAAAAGAGCCTGTATATCATTGTTGGCCCACAGGCTCTCAAGGGATCTGGCATCAGTAAAGAATGTAATGCCCAGAGCCTCGTTTATAGTCTTCATTATGGCCTTCTGTCTGCTCTTTATAGCGTGGAACTCAGGGGTGTCAAAGATGTCATGAAGGACATTGTTATCCTTAAGAAGGTCTCTGAAATTAATGCCCGGCTTAAGGAGCATTCCAAATTTCTCTTTCTTTACCTTTTCGATAAAGAAGTCTCTCATCTTTGGAACGTAGCAGAATTTCTCCCCTACAGAAGTCTTGGGAAGCTCATCCCTAAGCTGCAGAAGGTTATGATGCAGATTGTCATTAATACTTATGAGATATCTCTTTATCTCAGTTCCGCTTTGATGATAAAGGTCAGGATCTGCCTTCATTATTTCCAAAACCTTATCAGCATATTCCTTATCACCGATCACCCAGGGCTTTTGCTTCATATCCTTTGTGTCTACTGCCTTAACACCGCGGATATCATTCTTGATGAGAACTTCCCACTGCTTGAATACTTCCTCTGGATCAGTCTCTTTTTCCCCGATCATGGATTTCTTTACATCCATTGCCATAGGCTGTGCATTTCTTGCAAGGCGCACATTGATGTTGAGATTGTGCTCAGCCAATTGCTCTTTAGTTGCTGTCTTTTTAAAGATCTCAAGTCTGTTCTTTGCAATCTCTGTAGCATAAACAGAGGTCATATCACGCATGGTGCGGATATTGACCATAAGATTGGAATTTAAAATATCATAATTTTTGATAAGTCTTTCTTTATCTTTTCCGTCGTTGTAGTAGTTTACTCCATCAAATGCGTCGTATCCTGCAAATCTGTTGATGGATTCATAGTACACCTTGGAAATAGAAGCCAGCAACAGAATATATGCCTCATTTGCATGGGCATCTGGAGCAAACTCCTCCTTTGCTCCCACAAAAAAGTCATTGTCTATATCCAGGATGTAGCCAAGCTCCTGAGGAACAGGTATTCTAAGCTTATTTGCGATATCAAGAACCTGCTGTGCATACTTCCTGATATCCTCATAGCGGTCTGTACTAAGATCCTTTACTGTGACCTTGCCAGTTTCTTTGTCCTGTACGTTTTTAGTAAAGGGGCTGGCGCTGTATTTAAGAATATTCTTAAACAAAGCCCCGATATCCTTAATGTCTGTCTGGTTCTCATAATCAAAATCGTTTACATTAGTTTCAAGTTTAAGCGGTGAATCGCTTTCGTAAAGAAGTACCTTGTCAACGCTTGCCATGGTCTCATTATAGGAATCCAGAATATCGATCATGGAGTGCTTCGCAAGGCTTTCGTTGACTTTTCCAAGCATTTCTGCACTGCCGTCAGCAATCGTATCCTTGTATGCTTCCCTCGTAGTCTCCGCGTCCTGTAAGGCATGAATTTCTTTAGCTAATTTAAAATCGTTATATTTTTTTAGTCGGGCATTGTGAAGCTTAAGATCAGCCTCAGCATTTTTAATTCTGCCCTTCTGCTTTTTTGTCCATTTGGACCTTGCAAAGGTTTTCTTACAGCCCTTCAAATGAGCCGGCACCTTTGTAAGCTCAGCTCTTTCTTTTTTAAGGCGCAGCTTTGGAAGTTTTTCATAGGTCCAGACATCTTCTTTGCTAAGATCCATATCCTTGATATGACCGTAGTCAATAATGTCTTCCTGCCTAAGACCGGACTTAACAGACTTATTATTTAAGAGCTTGGACTCATCCAGGATTTTAGTCTGATCAGTAATGTTCGAAGAAACGCTGTTCTTTTTTTGATTCAGGACTTTATCAGTTTTATTTGTTTTAATTGCTCGTATGTTTCTATCGATCATACTCTTACCTCTTTAATGCTTTCTTTTACCTTTAGCTGCTCCAGATATTTACCAAGATTAAATTCCGCATCTGCCATGATCAGCTCTGCTGTCTCCGGCTCATCGAAGAATGAATCCATTACCTTCTTAAGTTTTTCATTTGCTGCCACAAAGGAAATGTACTTTGGCGGGTTCATGCTCTGACTGGCATTTTCAACTGCAAAGGAAAGGAACCTTCGAAGGATCGTTGGATCATCAGTATCTGTGAAAAGATGAGTTACCTGGACCTCATTCTGTCCCTGGTCCCTGTCAGCAAGAAGAAGCGCTTCAAGCTTGCCCTCCTCATTAAGGGCTGCAACACTTAGCTCCACGCTGGCTTCACTTACATCCCTTACAGTTATGTCTATATCTTTGATCTGTCTGATATCATCTAAAACAGCACTTATCCCGCTGGCCAGATTGACCATTATTCCGCTGTAGCTTCCGCTTTTTTTCGACGCAAGCTTCTTGTGTACTGTATCAAACGGCAAGCGGCACTCACGAAAATGGCGAAGACTTATATCAAACCCGTGGTCCGAAAAGAGCCTGCTCAGCTCCCATCCATGATCACCGTTATATTCAAACACCGCTGTGAGCATACTGGAGGGTTCCGATTTTGGAATATACTGATCCAGATAGAGCTCAAGCATTATATCTCCGTATCTGTGTCCCTGATAAAGACTTGGTACCATGAAAAAAGATATCTCGCTGATACCATCGCTTTCCGTTATCTCCATAAATCCCTTGTACTGCCCTTCATCACTTAGGCCATACCAAAAGACATTTTTCCCTTCCTCAGGCATATCTGCCGGCATGTTGTTTATCTGTGCTTCAAACAACGATATCTGCTTAAGTTCCATGTTTTCCTCCTTAAAAGTCATGGCCAAGACACGGGGACGGTTCTCTTGACTTATTGCACGCAATGAGTCAAGAGAACCGTCCCCATGTCTTGTTTGCTCTTGACTCCATACATTTCAATTATACGATTTATAAAAGAAAAAAGCAGAGAAAACCGTGTGGTTTTCTCTGCTTTTAAGAATATTTATACTTTTTTAATCAACTGAATTGATACTGAAGAGATCGTTCAGAACTGGATCTGCCTGACCATTCTGCTGTTTTTCAATCTCTTTCTTTGCCTTCTCCTTTTGCCTGCACTCTTCGAGGTATTCTTCCTCTCTGGACACAACGTATGCCCGTAACATTTCGAAGATGTTTTCAGCATCAAAGAATCTGTCAGTGTACTTTGCAAACTGGCCTTTATAAGACTTGATGACCGTCAGCTCGTCGCTTGAGTATTGCTTAAGAACTAAACTAATATTCTTTGAGCCTTGATTTACCAGGACCTTATCATATACATCCGCAAGAATTATCAATTCTCTAAGGTTTGCAAGTGTCTTGGCCTCTGCTTGCTGTTTTCTCTTTTCCAGGAATTCCGTATTGCTGCGGCCATATTTCCTAAGCTTAAGCTTTTCTTCGTCTGTAAGGCCATTAAGCATGAATTCCACATCGTCCTTGATCTTTGATTTCTTCTTCTTTGCAAGGATGGCATCAAATGTTTTATGGATCTGCGTAGGCATTGCTGCATCTTCTCTGTCAAGCATCGTCTGCCTTGTTTCCAATGCTTTATACTCCTTGAGATAATCACCGCTCTTTATATACTCCTGCTTAGCATTGAAAAGCTGGATCGCATTCTCTCTGGCCTGGGTGCTTACTTCCTTACCCATTTCCAGGGCATCGCTCTTGGACATATTCGCTTTGCCCTCTTTAGATCTTGTTATCTCAGCAAGTGACTCGTCATAGATATTAGCATTTACAAGACTTCCGTCGATCTTAATTCCATTCTTTAAGAGATAAGCACTAAACAGATCAAAGTATGTAGAAACCATAAATCTTGTCTTTGGATCTGAAAAAATGGACTGGATCTTTGTCAGAGAATTGAGCTTGTTAGGCGACAAAAGCTTTGTATCATACTGTTCAGCGTGTGCTTTTCCATTTTTATAAAGGTCCTCATACACTTTATAATAGTTGTCAAATACACTGTCAGCTACTGTTCTTTGTGCCTCTGCTTCTCGTGTAAGATTATTGATCTTACTATCAAGTTCCGCCATCTTCGCAGACTTATCCTGGATAAGGAGAGAATTATTAATCACTGACTCCGGTGTCGCTTTTAATCGCAACATATCCATCTCCAAAGTTTCTCTCTGGTCTATCAGATTTCTAAGCTCCTTGTCGTAATTCTCAACCTTGGCCTTCATCTTGTCATATTCTTTTTCTGCAATCTCTTTAGCTTCCCATTGCGTGTACATATCCTTTTCATTGCCAGCTTTAGTAAAGGCCGATTCTATTTGTCTTCTGTAGCCTGGAATGTTGAAACTATCATTGCCATTTTCATAGAGAACGCAGAAATTCATTGCATTTATCATACTCACATAGAAGTCTGGATCCTTCTCTAATTTTTCTTTAAAGAAGTCGTCTTCATAAATGGCTTTTCCTGTTGCTACAGGCTTACTGATCTTGCCCATATCAAGCTTAAGGTCGCTGATCATCTTGATAACATTGTTACATTTTTCTTCATCTACAACTGAAAGGTTAGCCGCAATATTTGAAACATCATCAGAAAGCAGATTCTTAAAGCTGATCACCGTAGATTTGGCATTTATCTTGCTGGTTGCACTTGTAAGTCCCTTCTCTGGGGCCATAAAGAACAGCATCTGAGGGTGGTAGGAATTGGAAACTGTAAATGTAACCTCATCGGTGCTCTGCTCCTTTAATTTAAACTCATAATACTTTTTCTGTGTCTGCTGATAAGCGTCAGTATAACCATGATAGAACTTCTCAAGTTCATTAGCTTGTTTTTTATCACCTTCCTTAAGGCCATAAGTATCTCTCTTGACAACAGTCTTTTTGCTGTCACCTACCTTTACGTAGTCCTCAAGTCCAACACCCACAAGCGTTCCAGATACTGACTGTCTGATCTTCTGAGCCATCTTGGTCTGGGCATAGGCAGTCTTCATTGTGTCTAAGCTATCTGTAACTTTAGCCTGTGCATCAGAAACATTTTTTCCGACCTGCATCTTGAGAGCCTTCTGCTGATCCTGTAGCTCTTTCTGTTTCTTTAGAGCCTCTTCATCCTTTGACTTCTTATCAACGTTCATCTGTGTTTGCAGAGTCTCAATCTCTTCAGGTGCAAGTCCAAAGCTCAAGCCGCCTTTTTCTGTAATACCATACTTATTGGCAACAGATATGACTGCATTGTAGAAAAGAACGTAGGATTCACCATGACCTTTGTCGAAATAATCCCTGATCCTCTGCACAGTATTTCTCTTTCCATAAACATCATATAGTCTGTCAAAGCTCTCTTTTTCACCGTAATATAACTGCTGGAATGCAAGAAGCTTATTTGCATTGAAATAGCACTCTGCGAAGTTATTTACGATATAGTCCTCATTCACATCATCAATCTTTATTGATTCACCAACTTTAAGAGCGTCCTCCGCAGCTTTAACAAGGAACTCGTCCCTGGTCTCTACGTGAAGATACTTATCAACATCCGCTTTGTTCTGGTCTTCTTTGTTTATGTTAGACTTAGTTACTGATTTTCCTGCAAAACCGACCTCATGACTTCTAAGCAGGAACATAAACTGCTTTTCATCTATGCCCTTAAGGTTCAGGTCTTCTTTTAACTCATCAAGAAATCTGGGGTTCTGCATGTCATTTACAGAAGCATTAGTTTCTGCAATGGTTTCCATGATGTTCTTGATCTTATCGATGTTTTTCTTTGCAAACTCCTCCTGTCCAAACGCTTTACATCTTTCTACAAGGACCTCCTTGCTGTCCTTGGCATTTTTCCAGATGAAATAATCGTTCATGGCAGTCTTATCTTTTTTATAACGTCTAAGCCTTAGCTCAGCTTCAGCCCTGGCTCCTTTTGATAATGTAAAGAAGAACGTTTTAGTAGCCTTGGTGAGGATATCTTCAACCTTATTTTCGTCAAAGAATTCCATATCTCCGGCCTTTTTATGAATATACTCAAACAGCTCATCAACATAGTTCCTAGGCGCAGGCATATCCATTTTCTTAAGACTGTTTTCTATGAAATCCTTCTTTTGTCTCTTTCTGGCTGTGATCCAATCTTCGCCTTTTTCAAGATCCTTCTCGTTCTTTTTGATCTCTTCTTCCTGGGCACCATAGGTAAGATACTGGTACAAAGTAACATTATCCTTGAGCTGGTCAAAGTTCTTTTCAAGTCTGTCTTTTTCTTCTTCCAGGCTCTTTAACTGTGAATCATATTTACTCTTTACCCTGTAGGCGACAAACTTGTATATGTTCTTCTTTTCGATTCTCTTATCCCCTTTATTATAAAGGGCTTTCATCTCCTCAAAAGACAGCTCCTCCTGAGTTGCCTTCTCATCATCCATAAGTCTTCTGATCTTAGCAATTTCAGCGTTTACCTCAGCCTTTCTCTTGCTTTCTGCTTTTTCTCTTTCAGTTAATGCTTTTCTTTCTGCATCAAGCTGCTTCCACTTGCCAGAGAATGACTGATCTCCAGTTATCAGATCTCGCTTCATTCCCTTTCTCTTTAAGTACTTATAATCATCCCAATCAGCGATACCGTGATCAGCCAGAAGCATTCTGACATACTCTCTAAAGTCTGACAGAAGCATTTCCTGCTCTCCAAGTTTATCCAGTTCCTCACCAGAATATATCTTTGCCATGAGATCGGGATTTTCTTCATCTGTCTGATGATTAAACCCAATATAATTGTCGATGAATTCCATTTCACCAAGTATATCTCTAATATTTGAAATTATGCTGGCATCATCAACACTACCATTCTTACAGTACTGGGTCTTTACTTTGTTAAGGATGATCTGGAATTTGTCTTTATAAGTCCTTAGGTATTTTGCCTTTTCATCATCAGTAAGCTCTTTTCCGTCTCTCTCTTTTTTCATATTCTCAAACATCTGCGTGAAGTAGTTCACATTAGCATGCTTGGGAAGTTCCATACCGAGTTTAGAAAGGCACTCAGCTTTGTTTTTAGCAAAATACTCACACTGCTCCTTGAGGAGGATGGCATTATCCACTCTCTTATTAACATATTCTTCTTTATTTTTTGCTCCACTAAAGACACGTCCATCCTTTACAAGTTCATCATAGTCTTCACTAAAGAGCTTTCTCGTTACGTATAATGCATCATCTTTATAAATCTGGGCTATATAAGAATCCAGAGCGCTCTTGCCAAGGATCTTGATTTCTTTAGCCTGGTAGTTATTGGCTTCCTTCATTCCAAGCATAAACTTATTGAGCTCATTGAGCTTATGGAGCTTAGCGTACTCAGGATCCTCTTCAGTGATATTAGGATGTTTCTGTTTAAAGTCATCAAGCTTATCCTGAACCTTCTTCTGCATATCAGTCATTGCAGAAAGGCGGTACTCTTTATCAATACCTTCAATGATCTGATTATTGCCCTCCATATTTGGCGTATCATAGATGTAGGAGTATGCCTCAGACTTCGTATAATCCATAGCTCCCTGCCACCTATGGAAATAATCTCTAAGGAGTCTTCCTTTTGCCCTTACCAGGATCTTGTCATTATTTGAAAGTGTGTTGTAATCAGCAGGTCCCTTCCTGTCAAACTCAATACCGTCACATATCTTGATAAATTTCTTGAGCCAGAAATACTTTTTAAAGGTGTCAACATTAGTGACATCCAGCTCCTTTGTAATGTTGTAATCTTTCTCAAGCTGTTCAGGTGTGATCTTTACTATCTCTGCAATTGATATTTCAGGATCGCTGATCTCAGGCTGGTTTTCATACTCAGTGAAATTCTTCTGAGCTAACATGCGTCTTTCAATGTTATTGAGCATCTGAGGATTCTTAACATCCTTCTGGGTCTTACCATCAACCAGCTTGTTTACGAAACGTGTTCTTTCCATTCCCCTCTTAAGGAGAGTGTAGTTGTACTGAGCCTGCATGTCTTCAAGCTTGATGGTCTTACCACCAGCAACTTCGATCGTATCGAACTTTTCGAAGTCATAGTAATCAAGAGTCTTGTAGAACAGGTCATTATATTCAAAGGCCTCTTTAAGCTTAAAGATATGTTCAAGACCTTCGTACTTAAGGACATTCCTAACAGAAGGAAGTGCATTCAGCTCTAATTCCTTCTTAGTGAGATCAATATTGGTAAAGAAGTCGATAGTTCCCTTGTAATTCTCAAGCTGCTGTTCAAGGATCGATGTTTCCTCTTTAATACGGACTTGTTCCTTGTCAATATAGTCTTTCCAAATCTGTTCAAGATCTGGAATACCTGTTTTTTTGCCCCCAGTGATACCCTCCTTTGAATTTGCTTTTCTCGCAAGCCCTTTTATTGCCTCATTTCTTGCTTTGAGCTCATCAAGCCTTCTCATCTGTTCGTTGTACTTGTTGAAGATCTTATCGATCTCACTGCCAAACAGATCATAAATCGCAGGTTTTTCCATGATCTGTGCTTTGAGTGCCTTAAGCTTTTCTTCGCCCTCACCAGTGGCATCGTACTTAAGCTTAAATTCTGTCTCTTCCTTATTCTCCTGCTTCTGATCCTTTTTCTGATCCTGATCCCGCTTCTCTACTCCAGCTTTTTCTGCTTTTTTCTGGCGGGTTTCATTTGCCTTGTTCTCAATTTCGTCAAGCTTTGCCTTCATCTTGGCATCAGCCGCATCATCCATATAGTCAGTTGTAGAATTGTATGCCTTTTGTAAAGTTTCCCATGTTTCTTCTACAAACTTCTGGTATTCTTCTTCTCCGTTTAATCCATCTTTTTTCTCTTCATAACTTAAGAAACTTATGGTCCTGCCTTTTTGTGCCAGTCCTTCATCTTTCTTGTAACCGCAGTAACGGGCATGGGTCTCCATAAAAGTCTTCATGATAGGCGCGATCAATATGATCCTGCTCCAGATTACAGCTGCGAGATCAGGGTCTGTGTGATCTTTGCTGTTCATATCCAGATAATTAGGATTGCACTGAGTAAGAAAAACAAATGAATTAAGCATATCCGTGTATCTCTGCATCTGTAGCATATTTGCAGCCAGATACTTATTGCTGAGCATATTGGGAGTCAGTTTGAAATTGATGAGCTTAAGTGCAAGCTCATTCATCACTTTCGTCCTTCCGCCATCTTTATTTGCTATGTACTCTCTCATGATCCGCTTGTTATACTCGGATCCGTCTTTACGTTCTTCTTTGGTCTCTGTGCCCAGAAGTCCAACCTGTTTTTTCCAAAAGATGACTTTTTTGGTCATGCTAAAGAAAGGCCGAATGCCCTTGTCCATTTCATCCTTGCAGGATACTTTATTTGCAGTAAATTTGCTGAGAAAATCAGCCCCCCTCTGCTTAAGGCCTTTCCAGGTTCCTGTCAGAGCTCCAAAGAACTTGCCATGAGCCTTCATCTGTCTTTCGTATATCTTTCCCCAGTCCTGTACTACAACATTCTTGTCCTGACCAACATACTTATCATAGATATCTCTCTGGTTATTTCTTGAATGGAAATAATCTTTGTGATATGCATTGTACTTATCAAGTGCATTCAATTCCCTGACTGTATTAAGGCCAAAATGAAGCATTGGCCGATCTTCCTCAAGCGCACTACTCCTGTAATCGTTTATTTTTTTCTTTTCATTTTTCCTTGTTTTGTACCAGGAACTCTCAGCAGGCTGCTCCTGCCTGTCGAACTTGCCCTCCATTGATGAATGAATAGCGACCTGCTCAATTTTCTTAAGTCTGTCCTTATAATCGGTTTCCTCGTTGGCTTCCCACTTTTGGTAGTAGTTTTCCATAAAGTTCTGCTTGTGTTCGCGGTAAGACTGCTCACTCCAGTCCTTCTGCATATCCACATTCATTTTCGTAAGGTTCTTATTCACAGACTCAGTTGTAGTCTGCTGTTTTTCTAGAGATTCTAATACTTTTTTCTGTTCTTCCTTTGTTACCTTAAATCCATCCATATCTAATGCTCCTTACATTTGAAAATTAAAATGTTTTATCGTGTCTTCAGATCACGTATCTGTATCTGCAGGAGATATCGTTTATATCCTCAAACAGGTTCAGGATTATATCTTCTCCAGCTTCATCAACTGGCTGGATCAGTATCCTGTGATTCTTAGTGAATTTCTTTTGCAAAAGATCTGTGCTCTTCTCTAACATGTGCAGCAATTCTACCGGCGACTTGTCCTTAGAATGTATAGCTGACAAAAGCAACAGGTCTTTTGATATATTTTCAAATACAAGATAGGACTCGAGAATTCCGTTATTTATGATGCCCACGCTGACATCCTTATCTATCCTTGGTGATGTAAGTCCGTTAACAGGCGTCATCGCGCCTGTCTTTTCAGCTTCACCTGTTGCATGCTTTAACAGCTTTGGGTCTATCTCAGAAAACTCTATGCCACTTCCTTTTTTTCCAAAGAGCTTGGTATTCTTAAGATCCCCAACTGTTGTCAGGTAGCAGTCATATTCAGGATCTGCGTACGTAAATCCGTACTCCTCAAGGAAGTTTGCAAGGTCTTCCTGCTCTTTACCATAGATTAGGAATTCCGTGTTAAATTCCATGTTCTTTTCGCCAAATATTCTCTTGGTCTCATCCAAAAGAAATTTTCCAGCACCTCTGCCTCTATACTCCGGTGCAACATAGAAGGATGTTATGTTTAAAAGAAAATCATCCGGCCTTATACATATGGCTCCGGCAGCTATGTTTTCGCCTTTTTTAAGTTCGTCAGCCACAAGCCCGATTGGCAAGATCTTAAGATCCTCGTTTATGAATTTCTCATCTTCTGAAGTGATAAAGCTCTTAAAATACTCAAGATTGTCCTTTGTGATAGTTGTGATCTTCATTTCTACCGCCTTCCCTTATAGTCTTAATTGTTTATACGTAATTCTTTTATTTGTGGCAAAAAATCTTTTGATCAGGCTTGTTCTGAATCCTTAACAGGGATAATGATCTCCACTGTTGTTCCTTCGCCTTCTTTTGACTTTATGTGAAGCTCTGCGTCCTCAAGGATTTTTAACCTGTTTCTTACATTCTGGATTCCAGCTAAATTTCGAGCCACACCAGGTCCCTCTGATAATTTATCAAGGTCAAATCCAACACCATTATCGGTTACTGTGATCTTGACGTATCCGTATCCTTTTTCCGAAAAAATCTGTATCTTGCCCCGTTTATCTGGCGGAAGCTTGTAGATTCCATGAGTCAGGGCATTTTCCACAAGGGGCTGTATTGTAAGTGCCGGCAGTTTAAAAGAAGAAGCCTTTGTATGGTACTCTACTGTAAATCTGCCGGGGTTCCTTGTCTTTTCAAGCTCTAGATAAACCATGGTGTGGTTTAGCTCTTTTTCAAAGGAAACAAGATTCTCTGCATCGATGGATTCAATGTCCTGGCGAAGGTAATTTGACAGGTGCACTATTACCTCTTTTGCCCTGGCTGTATCTGTGTCACAAAGAGTGTAAATGGAGTTTAAGGTGTCATACAAAAACTCCGGCTTGATCTGGGAAAGAGCTATCTTGGTCCTCATGTCCATCAGCTCATCAGACTGCTTCTTGATAAATACTTCCTTGGCGATCATGGTCTTGGCATTATCATCAAGAGCCTGGGCAAACATGATCATCCCGCTTATGATGATAGCGATATTTGAAAGTGAATAACCATAGATGAACACCTGGATAACAGACGCTAAAAGAGGCAGAATAAGAAATGTCAAAAGGGCATAGCGCCTGGGCCTGTCGATATTTTCCATATATATGTGGATAAAGACGATGCCCACTATCATCTGCATAGCGAACATCACTGTCAGGATGTCAAAACCTGGCCCCCTCTGGTAGAGGTTGGTTGCAGGATCGATCCTGTAGAGAAAGCCATTGAACTGGGAAGCTGATATAAATATCAGCTGCAAGAGCGACAGCCCGGTTATCACATACACAAACTTGCTGCTGGACTTCTCCCCTCTGATGGACAATAGGATATAGATGGCATAGAAAACAGGTAAAACTGCATTCGCCACAAAATTTATGAAGTTGACCACGTTGAGGATTATGAATTCTGTTGATCCCATCGTACCTCTGTAAAACCAGGCGATAGCATCAAAAAATAGCACGACACCAATAGCAGCTTCAAGACTTGCAAGAGCCTTGTACTGCATCTTGATGACAGACCTGCTTATGACCAGATATATTGCTGCAATAAAACAAAAGATTGCGCCAAAAAATTCAAGATCAGTATAAATATATTTAATTGCCACCCTCAAAGATCTCCAATCTGAACGATTTAACGAACATCTACCTTTTATTATACATTATATTTATGCACCACTTTCGAAAATAAGTATAAAAAAACGCTGCCACAACAGATATGAGGTATGTGGAAATATCAATTTTACTTTTACATTTTGGTCATGTATCAATTTACTTTTTTTCATTTATAGCGATTCTCTGACATCGAATCATTTTATAGACAATTCTTATCCATAGCGTGAACGCTGAGCATCATTAATGCATGCTATACACATTACTTCTTTTAGGCATGACGTTTTGAAGGTGACTAAAACATGTTAGTTGCAATTCCTTTCTTGAACATGTCATTTTGATGGAGGCTAAACCATGCCTGGTACAATTCTTTTTTTGAACATGTCATTTTGAGCATCATTAGAGCATGACATGCACAAAAGCTTTGGTTGGCATGACTTATATGTCATGCTGTAGCACACATTGATTACTAGCATGATATTTTGCAATCTTAGATGCATGTTCAAATGAAAACTATTCGTGAGCATGACCTCCACGAAATATATGATCATGCCCCCATCATTATTGTTAACTAGTATGATTAATAATTCTGATGATGTATTACCTTGTGCATAACAGCCAAAATAAAAGTGACAAAATTGTGTATTTAACTGTTAAATTTAAGGGGCAATTGTCATATAATTATAGTCACGAGCCCTCATAAAGGGTAAGAATAATCGGGAGGTGTGTTTATGACAAAACACAGTGTAGTTAAACGTATTGTATCTATTGTTATGGCAATGGCACTTGTTCTTTCACTTGGTATGCCAAAGCTTACAGCAAGAGCTGCAGAGCCAGTTAAGGAGAAGTCAATCTTTGATCTACCTGACGATTTCAGCGGCAAGACTGTAATCCTTCACTCCAATGATATTCATGGAGCTGTTGGACGTTATGCGTACATCGCATCAGTTAAGCAGAACCTGATTGGCAGAGGCGCAGAAGTTATTCTTGCAGACGCAGGTGATTTCAGCCAGGGAACAGCTTATGTAAGCACTACTAAGGGACTTGATGCTATTTCTGCTATGAACGCAGCAGGTTATGACGTTGTTACTCCAGGTAACCACGAGTTTGATTATGGTGTAACTCAGCTCAAGGCTAACCTTGCAACAGCTAAGTTCCAGACAGTATGCGCAAGCGTACTTGATGCCAACGGTAATTCTATTTTCCAGCCACACACAATCATTACAAAGGGCGGCGTAAAGATTGGTTTCTTTGGACTTGAGACACCAGAAACCATGACAAAGGCAAACCCTGTATTCGTAAGACCTTACACATTCCTTGAGAAGGATGCACTTTACAAATGTGCTCAGACTCAGGTTGATGAACTTAAGGCTGAGGGCGCGGACATTGTTGTTTGTATCGCTCACCTTGGTGTTGATGAAGAGTCTAAGGGCAATGCTTGCAGAAGCGTTGATGTATTCCCTAAGGTAAAAGGCATCGACTTCATGCTTGATGGGCATTCACATACAGTTATGTCTGCTTCAAGCAACAACCTTCCTATCCAGTCTACAGGAACCAAGCTTCAGGACATCGGTGTAGTAGTTATTGACAATGCAACCAAGAAGATTGAGGACAACTACCTTGTATCTCTCGAAGGACTTCAGAAAGAAGTTATCACTGATGCTGTTACTACAGCTATCATCAAGAGAGTTGACAAAGAGTATGGCCAGTCATTTGGTAAGAGTGAAGTAGAGCTTAACGGCGCTAAGGCTCCTGGAAACAGAACAGAGGAGACAAACCTCGGTGATCTTATCACAGATGCACTCCTTTGGAGCGTAACTCAGAATAAGGGCAACATCACAGTTGACAACGATCACATCGTAGCTATCACAAATGGTGGTGGTATCCGTGCAGCACTTCACACAGGTTCTGTTACTAAGAAGGACATCAACACAGTTCTTCCTTTCGGAAACACAGTAGCTGTTGTTTATGTAACTGGTGCTGAGCTTCTTGAGGCTCTTGAGGCATCTACATTTAACACACCAGAGGCTATCGGAGGATATCCTCAGACTGCAGGCATCAAGTTCACTATTGATACCAAGAAGGCATTTGCAAAGGGCGCTAACTATCCTGATTCTACATATGCTAAGCCAAACTCAATCAACAGAGTAACTATTGAGTCTATCAATGGTCAGCCTTTCTCAAAGGATGATACATATGCAGTTGTAACAAACAACTTCTGCGCAGAGGGTGGCGATACATATTATGTATTCAAGAACGCAAGCGCACAGTTTGACACAGGTATAGTTATGGATGAGGCAGTTATGGATTATGTTAAGACTGTTCTTAAGGGAACAATTCCTGCATCCAAGTATGGTCAGCCTCGTGGCGATCAGACTATCCTTAAATAAAATTCATTATAAAAGATGGAGTTATCTTCGTGATAGCTCCATCTTTTTTATTTCACAGAAAACTGTGTCATTTTAAATAGCTTTTTATGTTCTCTTTTACACTTCGAATTTCAAGAGGCATATCCTCAGATTCCATAGTGATGATCAAATTATCACCAAGAACAATCCCATTTCGCTCGTATATCATTAGTTTGTTGAAATTAGACAGACAATACCCTTCATCAGAAAGCCTTCCAAAATGTTCCCAATATATGGTTTTTCTGGTCCCTATGTTTAACGTCGCAAAATCAGGGTATTTATAAATACCACCATCGAGCGAAAGTCGTGGTTCATACACATAAGGAATGCCTTCTTTTAGCAGCATATCAGCTATTATCTTTTCGCTTTTACTTTTCACATTCTCGCCATTCATGGTTTCAAATGTAACTTTCACTGGATATGTATTCTGTCCTGAGGGATTATCATGAAACCATTTTTCAATGTATTCCTCATCAGGCATTATAATTGGAGTTATCAAGCTTCTCTTTGCATCACAGGTCTTACTGTAAACATCTGTGATCATACTAATATCATAGTTTTTCAAGAAACTCTTTACCCTACTAAGCTGAGAATGAAGTTCATTATTCAACTTACGTTCATACTCTTTTTGTATGATCGGTCTTATTTCATTAAGCTTATTCTTTCGCAGGTATTTGCGCTTTCCAGACTCCAAATCCCTACGGTAGTATTGATGAACATTTCCTCTTGAAGAAGTCAAAATACATTCATCAGGTATATCACAATATCTTTTTAAATTATTATCAGAAAGTTTTACCAGCTTGTTCAGGAGTGCTAATTGCTTTTCCAATTCTTTCTTGTAGGTTTCCAATGTTCTTAAGTTTCAATCCCTTTCTCAATTTTTAATATTATCATGTATCACTTGTTTGGATGGCCGGTCATCAAGGTTATTGGTCTCTGTTTATTTACTGAGTTGATGAAGATATGGCAGATTGCCAGTACCGGTATGCGACTGAGATTGATTGTAACACATTGGCATATGAGAAATCTTTAAGACTTTCTGAAGATTTATTAATTTTACAGGGTGTTTTCTTAAGAAATCTTCGGAATATCGAACCTGACAGACATGCTTATTAGCAATAATGATATTGACATGACTTGAGGTTTTTCGCCAGTCATGCTGACATTTACTTTTTCTTTGAGCATGAACAAATTTTTAAGAAATATCATGTTATAACGTATTATTTTCATTAGCATGCTTGATCATTCATGTTATGCAAAGAATTGTTGTGTAACATGATAATAAGATGGCCAAAAAGTCATGCTTTCAAATGCTTTTGCTTACAACATGATTTAATGGTGTAAAAGTAGACATGTTATATCAAAAAATGAATATCAGCATGCTTCCACTCCATTCCCTCTCACTACAGACCACATTCCAGCCATCCACAGACCATTTCAAGTAATAGCATTCCGCATACCAATAAAAAAACTGCAGCCTGCTTTTATGCAGAGCTGCAGCTTTTGCCTGTAAAAATTCAAATATAAAAATTAGTATCAACAGAGTGACTGTTGCCCCATAACCCTAATAAATGTATCATTCATCCTCATCAGAAAGGGATGTGCTCTGGTGCACCATAACCTCTTTCTCATAACATGCAAATGCGCCGTCCACAAGGGCCTTGTCTGGCTTCTTGGTAAAGAGTGAAACTACAGGTACGATCACAAGTCCTGCCAGCATGCAGAATGCTCCGGCATTGATCGGTGACTGCAAAAGCTTTGGGA
>CAMVJI010000010.1 GCA_947167765.1 uncultured Butyrivibrio sp.
TAATGTAATACCGGTCAGGGCAGTCACGGGGACGGGAAGTCACGGGGACGGTTCCGTTGGAACATAAAATTAGAATATAACCCTTCCAATTTATAACACGGAAAATTTTTAAAAGATTAGGGTTTAAATCTTAGAATTATACCTTTAGAATTTTGAAAACGCAATACAGCGCTTTTATTAACAAACACTCAGAACTATACAACTGCATATCAGAGACACGGGCGGAGCAGAAGAATTGATATTTTGTTCCGCCTTGCTTTATACCCAAATATCATTGCACAAAATTCCTCTTTTGTGATATGCTATCTATAGGAGGCGCAAAATGGGTGAGAATTCAGCATATTACAATTCCTTGAAACAAAAACGCAGGAAGGACACAGAGAATATTAAATCATCATTACCTCAGCATGTGCACGGTTTTGTAGACGAATGCCTATTGAGATATCAGCCAAGTACTGCATTTAACTATGCTCAGGACATTCTGTTTTTCTATCAATATCTGAAAGAAAAGAATCCCATCTGCAAAAAGTTAGAATTAAGAAGTATTCCTTTTGAAGTAGTTGAAAATCTAAGGCCACAGGATATCAATGAATTCCAGAATTATGTTGCATCAGGCCATAAACCGGACAAAAATGGTAATATCAAACCAGCCAATGAGCGTGCAATTGCCAGGAAAATGGCTGCTGTAAGGAATTATTACAGATACCTTGTCAAATACGATTATCTTAAGACAGATCCAACGCTTAAAGCCGTCGTAAAAAAGAAGGATCCAGAGAAAAAAGATATCAGAAGGCTCAACTCTGATCAGGTACAGATGCTTATTGATTCCGTAGAAAATGTTAATTCTGCAAGCTACCATTCAAGAGTAATGTCTGAGATTACTGCAAAAAGAGACCTGGCTATTGTGACACTTCTTTTAAATACCGGAATCCGTGTGTCAGAGTGCGCTGGTCTTGATCTTACAGATGTAAACTTTGGTGAGAATTCCATTACGATTGTCAGAAAAGGTGGCTATGAAGATCATCTTTATATAAATGAAATAATAAGAAATACTTTAAAGGATTATATCAAAAACGAGCGCCCTACCCTGCTTGAAAATGCTGAAGATCCAGCTCTTTTTATATCCTTAAAACATAGACGAATGTCAATAAGAAGCATTCAACATATGATAGAAAAATACGGTAAGAATACTGGCCTTTCGCAGAAACTGACGCCACATAAGCTTCGCAGGACCTATGGTACAGCGCTTTATAACAAAACAAGCGATATTTATATGGTGGCTGATGTATTGGGACATAAAGATGTTAACACTACAGTAAAACACTATGCTGCAATTGAGGAAGAACATAAGAGACAGGCATCACAGGTCGATGTTTATGCTCCAGATCCGGATGAAAAAAGTCGACTATGATTGGCAAAAGTGCTGTAAAAACGCCTATGGTTGGCAAAATCCATGAATAAAATACGCTCATCATTGGCAAAAACAATGATAATTCTCCCATCGTTGGCAATATAGATGAAAAAAATTAGCACTCTTCAGATTAAAAATGTCATCTGAGAGTGCTTTTCTACTCTATTGGCAAACTTCTTGTAAAGGTGTTGGCAAAAGTTATGTAAATGGACACCATTTCCTGTAACGTCGGAATTATCAGGCGTTAGACGGGCAGCACACTCCTCATACGCGCAAACTATTCGCAAAACCTAAGAAATATATACTACATGACCGTACAAAACGTGATATTGACTAAGGGTTATTGAATTGTATATAGCCAATACGATAATAATTTTTTATTTTTCCGGATTCGGATCCGGAGCATAAACATCAACCTGGGAAGCCTGTTTTTTATGTTCTTCCTCAATTGCCGCATAATGTTTGACTGTGGTATTAACATCATTGTGACCAAGGACATCAGCTACCATATATATATCGCTTGTTTTGTTATAAAGCGCAGTACCGTAGGTTCTGCGGAGCTTATGAGGTGTGAGCTTTTGGGAAAGCCCGGTATTCTTGCCATATTTCTCGATCATATGCTGGATGCTTCTTACAGACATACGCCTGTGTTTTAGGGAAATGAATAGAGCAGGATCTTCAGCCCCTTCAAGCAGGCTAGTGCGTTCGTTTTTGATATAATCTTTTAAGGTATTTCGTATCAATTCATTTATGTAAAGATGATCTTCATAACCACCTTTTCTTACAATCGTAATGGAATTCTCATTAAAATTGACATCTGCAAGATCTAGTCCGGCACACTCTGACACACGGATTCCGGTATTTAAAAGAAGAGTTACGATAGCCAAGTCTCTCTTTGCGGTGATTTCAGACATTACTCTTGAGTGATAGCTGGCAGAATTAACATTTTCTACAGAATCAATAAGCTTCTGTACCTGTTCTGAATCGAGCCTCCGAATATCTTTTTTCTCGGGATCTTTCTTTTTTACAACGGCTTTAATCGTTGGATCTGCATTAAGATAGTCGTATTTAACCAGATATTTGAAGTAATTCCTAACAGCAGCCATTTTTCTGGCAATTGCACGCTCATTAGCTGGCTTTATATTGCCTGTTTTGTCCGGTTTATGGCCTGAAGCAACATAATTTTGAAATTCATTGATATCCTGCGGTCTAAGATTTTCAATTACTTCAAAAGGAATGTTTCGCAGTTCAAGATTTCTACAGATAGGATTCTTTTCTTTCAAATATTTATAGAAAAACAGAATATCCTGTGCATAGTTAAATGCAGTACTTGGCTGATATTTCAACAGGCATTCGTCTACAAAACCGTGCACATGCTGAGGTAATGATGATTTAATATTCTCTGTGTCCTTCCTGCGTTTTTGTTTCAAGGAATTGTAATATGCTGAATTCTCACCCATTTTGCGCCTCCTATAGATAGCATATCACAAAAGAGGAATTTTGTGCAATGATATTTGGGTATAAAGCAAGGCGGAACAAAATATCAATTCTTCTGCTCCGCCCGTGTCTCTGATATGCAGTTGTATAGTTCTGAGTGTTTGTTAATAAAAGCGCTGTATTGCGTTTTCAAAATTCTAAAGGTATAATTCTAAGATTTAAACCCTAATCTTTTAAAGATTTTCCGTGTTATAAATTGGAAGGGTTATATTCTGGTATAATTGACGTTCCAGCCTTTATTCAACTTGTCTATATTTTTATTTTAGTCATATTTTGCGAATAAATATACGATGTAGCTTATAGAATCCTTATTGCCTCATATCATCTTTATTACTCCTGTTTCCGCATATGTAATCGGGTCTGAATGCATAAAGAAAAGCGTACCATTTTTAGGAGCATACAGGGTTTCCATTACCAATCCGTCATATGGATTTATGATCTCAGCTAGTGGAGTTCCCTCTTCCACACTGTCGCCAACTTTTACAAGTGGCTCAAATATACCCGATTTTGCAGTTCTGACACTGATCAGTTCCTTATCACTTATAACTTTGGACGGATGATCTCCATTTTCCTGGTATTTTACAAATCCAAGGCTCTTACAGAATCTAAGGATTGACAACACTGCCTGACCAGCACTCTTTTTATCAATTCTGCTCGTTGTTGATGTATAAAGGCTGTATGCCTTTGTGTTCCAGACCTGCCAGTTATAGTTCAGCGTTGCTGTATCATATGGCCTTACTGTTCTTTTTACCACGTAGGGTAGTCCAAACTTCAATGCCGTTACAACATCTGAATATCCTTCATCCATCAGCCTCACATGCGGGATGAAATCGCCAGGCATATAAAATGATGTAAACTGGATACCATACTCATAATCCTTTATCTGGGAAAAGATGCCGTCGGCAATTCTCTGGGTTGTCTCACCAAGGTCATACCCGGGGAACATCCTGTTTATATCGGTATTATCAATAGTCCAGAAGCGTTTCTGGGTATTCATTGAATATGGGTTGCAGCACGGAATAATAAGAATCTTGATCCCCTCGCTGATGCGTCCTTCTTCCTCAAGCTGTTTAAATTTCTTTACAAGCTGAGAACAGCAATATAACTGCTGGACTTCATTGCCTCTCATACTCCCCACAATGCAGAGTGACTTTTTACCTTTTCCAAATTCAAAACCGGTTATCCTGAAGCTGTCCCTGTACAGCCCTTTGATCTCATAAATAGTCTTCTTTTTCATACAGCCATGACTTCCTTTTTCAAAAGCCTCCCAATAAGTGATCCTTCATCGACAATCGGGTATTCCCTTATCGTAAAAAGTATTCCATCTACGGGACTTTCAACATTCTGCAAAACCTGCCCGGAAAGAGGGTCAATTATCCTTCCTATCCTGTCTCTCCTCTTAAGCTTCTCCCAGTGCTTAACGTCAGGGATAAAGAGTCCGCCTGCTGCAGCATTGAGAAAGCAGACATCCTCTACATTTTCAGAGACAATTGACTTTCTTGGAGTTTTCGTTTTTCCAATCCACATCCCCAGGGAATGCATAAGACTAAATATCCCATCCACAAGCTGGTCGCCGTATTCTTTCGTAATACGCATACCTACACCCATCTCAACAACAAGGCATGGTGTCCCGGTACTGTTTAAGCTGTATGCAAATGTAGATTCAAGTACGGTACTCGCTTCATGTACCCATACAAAATCAACATTACAGTGCTCTGCAAGCGGTATCAGTTCCTCTTTATGAAGCCTGTTTATCCTAATCTGCGGGATCTCAGTCAGATAGATATTACTTGCATGGATGTCCAACACCACATCAGAGCCTGCTACATCCTTTAAGATATTTGCAGCAAGCAGTTCAGTCATATTGCCTTCAGAATTTCCCGGAAATATCCTGTTCATATCCAGGTCAAAAGCTGGAATCCCACGGGTTATTGAATCTATTCCCAAGGGGTTCATGGCGGGATAGATATCTACTATGCCCTTGAGGCATTTTTTGTTTTCCTCAATCCGCCTTGCCAGCTCAAAGCAAACATATTGCCCCTCAAGTTCATCACCATGTATTCCGGTAACAATGCTGATACGCTTTGAGGCGTCATCAGAGCCATCAGGCATTATGCGCCTTTTCTTTATCCTTAATACCTCGTCAACAGGTAGTGCAACCTCTGCTACTGTTTTTATCATCAGAATAATGCTCCTCTGCTTATAATGCTCTGTCCGGGACTTATCTCGGACACATTCACATATATATCCTGTGTCTGCTCTCCTCCACCATGCATGATTCCCCTGTTAATCTGACACTCAGCGGCATCCCTGCCACAGCCTATCTTTATGTGCGAGTCTTGTACGAGAGTATTATTTGTCGGGTCAAGGCCATACCATTTTCCATCATCTACAACTTCCACCCATGCATGAGATTCACCCTCTCCTATGATGAGTCCGGTTACGTATCTGGCAGAACATCCTGACATATTAAGGAGTGCGATCATGATATGGGAATAATCCTGGCATACTCCCCTTCCAATCGAAAAAGCTTCCTCAGCCCCTGTGCCTATGCCGGTGCAGCCCTTTTCATAAACAAGAAAGCCGTGCAGCTTTTCCATTATCTGCTTTGCCTTATCAAGTGATCTCAAATCATCAAAAGAAGGCATAGAAGCCCTTATGGATTCCATATACTCCCTAAGCCTTTCTCCAGGATCAGTGAGTCCATGACTATGCCTGTATATCATCTCTTCAGTTTCAGTTGCAACAGATTCATGCACAGCACATCCGCATTCTGCATCGCCTTTAATGTGATATTTAAAATATGAATGCGGTATCTCATTGCTGCCATATATGTATCTGTTTCCGTGGGAATCGGTAGCCCATTCTGCTTTTGTTTCAGGTATCATATCGATCTTTATATTCGAAATCTTCTGCCTGTCATTATCCTTCGGGATGCACTTTATGGTATAGCAACACCAGGAAACATCAGCAGAATAGCGGATCTCCATGCAATAATCAAAATGAAGTTTTTTCACGACATCACATCCTTAAAATCAGGCAATCAGTGCCTCCACCATTTTTATCACGCCATAATAATCTACTTCCTGTTCCTCAACAGCCCTTCTGATTTCCAGGAGCTTCTCCTTTTTTACGTCCATTCCACTCTTTTCAATCCTGGGGATCATCCGGTTCACTTCTCTAATCAGCACCTCTCTACCAAGTCCGAGCCTTGCGTACAGATCAAATCGTTCAATCCTTTTACCGGATTTTATGATGTTTCTTATGTGATCATCATCCAGCTTGTCGTCAATCATCCCCCAGAATGCAAGAATATCATCTATCACAAGCTGCAGCTCAATAAGTGGAGCATCGCTGAGCTTTGCCTTGTTCATCTCATATATAGCAAGCTGGATATAGGAAAGGGATTCAGAACCGATGCTCTCCCTGAGCACAATGGCATTATCATAAGCTCTTATGAGATTGCTGATTATCGAGTCAGGATTGTCCTCATCAAAGGGATAATACTTCATGAAATCCTGCTTGTCCTCATAAATATCAGGTATGTCGATCATCTGGCAAAATTCATGATAGCTGTCGCGGATCTCATCGATCATGGTGTCATAGCTCTTAAAATAACATCTTACCAGCGTATACACACGCTCCGCATATCTTCCCAGCCAGTATAGTCTATTTGTCTGTTCTACTGAGATAATACCCATGTATCCTTAAATCCCCCTCCCTGTGAAGAATTAACAATGAACGAATCAGGATTCCTTGAAAAGCGCGTAAGGCCGCTCTTCCAGACAAGTGGCTCATCAGCCATAAGCACAAATGCCCTTAGGTCTGCTTTCCTCGGAACCATCTCTCCTCCTTCAAGAATATCCAGATCCTGGAAGTCTATTACTTCCTGCGCTATAAACCTTCTTGGCTCTGCCTTTAGAAGGCTTATAAAGTTCTTCTTCTGTTCTTTTGTCATGGAACTGCCAAATACAACTCCATAACCGCCTGCCTCAGCTACATCCTTGAGCACCAGGCTGTCAAACTTATCCAGCACGTACTTCATATCTTCTTCATAGAAAGGCAGATATGTCGGTGCATTATTAAGGATAGGCTCTTCTCCCAGATAATAACTGATCATTTTAGGAACAAAATAGTAGATTCCCTTATCATCAGCTATTCCATTTCCTGGAGCGTTTATCAGTGCAACATTTCCTTTTCTATAAACATCAAAGATATGCGGTATTCCTATGACAGACTCAGGATTGAAATTCATTGGATCAAGGTATTCATCCGAAATCCTTCTGTAAACAGCCCCGACCCTTTCATGCTTCCCATCAGCAGTGATAAAGTACAGCTTGTCATTTTCCACAATAAGTTCCGAGCCATTGGCGAGATGTGCCCTTGTCTGCTCTGCCAGATAGGAATGTTCAAAATACGCCGCATTATACCTTCCCGGAGTAAGGATAACCGTATGTCCTCCCACATTGACGTTATCCATGGTTCTTCTAAGGAGCTTTGCATAATTCCTGTTATCCTCAAGCCTTACATCGTTGAATGTCCCAGGCGAGCTTCTTCTGCATAACTCTCTTGCTATCATGGGATAGGAGGCTCCTGAAGGGACACGCAGATTGTCCTCCAGTATATACCACTGCCCATCCTTGCCTTTTACAAGGTCGATCCCGGATATGTGGGAATAAATCCCCTTTACTGGGCACACTCCCTCGCACTCAACCATGTAGCCACTGGAAGCAAAGATAAAATCCTCAGGCACAACGCCGTCCTTTACTATCTTCTTGCCACTGTATATATCCTTAAGAAAAAGATTCAATGCAGTAACACGCTGTTTTAGCCCCTTTTCAAGGTATTCAAATTCATCGTGTTCTATAACCCTTGGTATGGCATCAAAGGGAAAAAGCTGCTCCTTAAACTCATTATTCTTATAGATTCCAAATTTCACTCCATACCTTGCCAGCAGTGCATTGACATCATCTGTATGCTTTAGCAGGTTTACATTGTTCATAGGCCTTTTCCCTTCTCTTGAAATAAAACTGATGGTGTAGTTTGCGCACTATCTGGTCGCACTCTGTGTAACAGTAATCCGTTTTGTTCCTGTCGTTATCGCCAAACGTAAGTGTTTCTTCCGCGCCTGTCATATTTCGCAGGTAGTCTGTCATATTCTGTACGGAGGCGTTCTTGCTATAGATTTTTATATATGAATATCCTTTGTAATCATCAGACGGATACGAAAGGATCTTAAGTTCTTCGTAGATATCGCTTCTTTTTATATCCTCTACCAGCTGCTCTATCTTTCTGGTCTCATCGACACACATCATGTATACTACCGGATGATCCTTTGGCCTTTCCTTGTTCAGGTAATTACGGTAGGGAGACTTATGCATTTTCCCATATATATCTTTTTCTGCAGTATTCTTTAGCTCGTCATAATAGATGATAAGTACGTCTTCAAGAATTATTGTCGTAAAGATATTGACCCCCCTGCTTCTGATAAAGCTTTCTATGTTGCAGGCATGCTCTGCGGATATAACATATACCTTCGGGTACCTGTTTTCTTTTATGTCATAAAGGATTGCCCCATCCATCGCTATTATTGGTAGCTTCGGTTTTATATCAGGCATCCCCTCCAAAAATCCGGCTGGTGTCCGCAATGTCATGAATGTAAGCTGCATACCTTTTTCAAGCATGTTCTTTATCATGATCTGACTAAATGGCGTTATTCCTGTCGAAAGACCATCCATAGCCCTATCAACATCTGCAATAAAGAGTGTGTCCCTGTCATATTCACCATGAATACATACTGAGTTCAGGACAAGTCCCACAAATATGCCTATAAGAGTATCCAGAGATCTGTTAGCAACGAATATGTATGGGTTTTCATCCATAAGATGATTTACGACTATGCTCAGAAAAACAACACATGAAAAATACGATGCTTTCTTCTGCTTTATAACAACAGTTGTATAAATTATGGGGATCAATGCTAGTGATATGATGCAGTAATGAAGAAAGCTATCACCAAGTTGCGGGACTCTTTGTTTTATCAAGATATATATCAGCCCATATGCTGCTCCTATGCCCGTCCCAACTGTTCTTTGAAGTGCGTTTTGAACTGTGTTTTTTGTCTGGTTCTGTATGCACCATAAAACTGCCAGTGCTGAATAAAACGGTGCTCCCTGTTTTCCACTCATGAAATAAATAGCAAAGCAGATAAGCACTCCTAGTGCTGATTTTATAATCCGCATCCCTATACGCGGAACATATACCATGCCCTTTTCCATATATCAGTCAAAAACACTCCTCACAACTCCACACAGAATATCGGCGCTTGTATCAGCTCCAAACTTTCCGGAATCTATGCATATATCTCTGTTGTCAAAGATTCCTGCTATATCCTTACAATATTTACGCCTGTAATTCTCGCGGGCTTTATCGACATCCTGTATCATTCCCCTTGCAGTTTTTTCATCCATCCCCAGTATTGAAATGCAATTTTCAACCCTTTTCTCAATCGGCGCATATACATATATATCAAGCACACGCTCCATATCTCGCAAGCAGTAATCACCACACCTGCCGACTATAATACATGATTCTTTAGATGCAAAATCCCTTATTATGTTTGTCTGAACCTGAAATAATTCTTCCTGCATACTTACAGGCCCCATTCCAAGGGGATATCTTCTCTCTGCAAAGAAGCCTCCTGCGCGTTCTTCCTCTTTACTTATTTCAGAAACTGGAAGTCCCATGCGTTTTGCAGTATGTTCAACAATATCCCTGTCATAAAATTCTATTCCCAGTTCAGCAGCCATCTTCTGAGCTATTGTTCTTCCCATCGCGCCAAACTGCCTGGAAATCGTAATTACATATTTATCCATTGTACGCCCACCCTGTCTGCCTTCTCTCCTCCAATGCCAGAGTTTTTTTCACTTTTACACTCATCTTCCTTTTCTGTAGATTCCTAACTGTCATGGAAATCGAAAAATTGATCACAAAGTAAATGGTTGCAGCCAGACCAAACAGTACAAATACGTCAGATACATTTATTGAATTAAGCCCGTTATACCTGTTAGCTGCTGACAGAACCTGTTTGGTTCTTGCCATAAGCTCAATGACTGCAACATTTGCAAGAAATGAGCTGTCCTTGATAGTCGTTATTACCTGGCTTAAAAGTGTAGGAACAATAGCTCTGAATGTCTGAGGCAACACGATATACCACATTATCTGAAGCATGGAGAATCCCTGCGATTGCCCGGCTTCAATCTGTCCATGAGAAACGGAATTCAATCCGCCCCTCACTATTTCAGCAATAACACCTGACGTATATAAAATAAGTGCCACAGCAGCCTTAAACAAAAGCTTGTTGTTCACTGAAGAAAGCCCGAACATCTGCCTGTCTACAAATCCCGGTGCAGGACAGAATACAACACATATGAAGATCCAGAATAACAATGGTGTGTTTCTGAACACTTCTATGTATATTACGGAAAGAGCCTTCAGTACTCCTGTCTGTTTACCTGTACAATAATTCCTCATAAGTGCCAGTACAGTTCCTATCACTATACTGAAAAGTACTGCAGCAACAGATATTATCAGTGTAAAGAGCACCCCCTGAAGTATGAATTTTATAATTGCAGGATTTCTCAGCATTGAAAGGCTGCCATCCAATGTGTTCATATCACGCCTCCTTTGGTGTGCCGTTCTGGAATACTTTCTGATCCCTCTTCTTTAATGATGTCTCCCACATCGATGCAAAGGATGAAAGAGGGAAACAGATAAGGAAGAATATTACTCCACATACGATATATGCTGGAGCATACGAGCCACCTGTGTTTTCTCCTGTAACAAAGCTATACGTAAGCGATAAAAGATCTGCTCCACCCACTATGTATAAACAGGAAGTATTTTTAATCATGTTCACAATTACATTTGTCATCGGTGGCAAAATCACTTTTATACTCTGTGGGATTATGATGTAAAACATCTGTCCTGCATACCCAAATCCCTGGGACTGGGCTGCTTCGAACTGGCCCTTCGGCACCGACTCTATCCCTGCCCTTATAACTTCTGCCATGTATGCTCCGGTATATATACCAAGTGCCAGGAATCCAGTGACTATAATTCCAGGACTGTGACCAGAAAAAGCCAGTGCATAGTATAGAAAGCACATCTGTAAAAGGACCGGTGTATTCTGAATCACCTCAACATACACTCTGCTGATACTCTTCAGTATTTTTCTATTACTTGTTGCCATAAGTCCAAATATGATTCCAAGCAAAAGAGCTATCAGGAGCGCCACCACAGCTGTTTTCAATGTATTTGTAAGCCCGAGGAGGAATGTCCCCCGATAAATCCATATTTTATTCCATGCTCTTGGTGAGAATAATCCAGACATTGCCGGTCCTCCGTTACTTAATCAAGTCCATTTTCTGAAACAAGTTTAGCAATTGTTCCATTATCAAAGCTCTCGGTTACAAGATCCTCTGCAACCTTTGAAAGGCCTGATCCCTTCGTGGTTGCGATACCATAATTCTGTGGTGAGAACTCTGCATCGATATATGATCTTCCCTCTGTCTTGTATATAGCAAGTATGGACTTATCGACACAGAACGCATCAACTTCACCGGCACTAAGTGCTGTAGAGATTGTTGGATAATCATCATACAGCTGGAACTTTATACCATCAGTCCAGGTGGCCGGATCAAAGCTTTCTTCATCAAAGCCATCACCACTTATAAGACCTTTTTCAATCATTGCTTTTACAAGAGCCTTAGCTGATGTTGATCCGGAAGAGACACCTACAGTTGCATCAGCCAAATCATCAAGTGTCTTAATTCCTTTTGAATCCTCAACAAGAACGCTTACATAATCTGTATAATACGGTGTTGTGAAATCCCAGCTCTCTTTTCTTTCATCAGTGATTGTGAATGTAGCGAGTACACAATCAATATCTCCTGAATCAAGAAGTTCCGTTCTTGTTGCTGCTGTTACAGCCGTAAATTCAACATCAACTCCAAGTTTGTCTGCCAAAGCCTTTGCAAGCTCAATTTCCAATCCGGTATACTCCCCTGTAAGAGGGTCTTCATATCCAAATCCCATTACAGCATTCTTAACACCGACCTTTAGAACTCCTCTGTCGACAATTGCCTTTACATCTTCTTCCAGGCTGTCATCTGCCGGCTGCTCTGCTAAAGGCGCCTCCTGAGCTGAATCTGTTATCTCTGATACTTCTGCAGGCTCGGAAGCGCTTCCGCATGCAACGAGCAATGCTCCCATCATCCCTGCTGCCACTGCGCTTAATGATCTCCTCATGATCTTTTTCTTCATAATTTTTTCCTCCTCGTGTTTTCTATAGACAGTACAGCTACTTTAGTCTGTACGTTGTCATCTCATCTGATGATCTTTCCCAGGAATTGTTTTACTCTTTCACTCTCCGGATTATTGAAAAAGTGTTCCGGTGTTCCGGATTCTATGATCTGCCCATCTTCCATGAAAATCACCCGGTCGGCTACCTGCCTCGCAAATCCCATTTCATGGGTGACTACCACCATTGTTATGTTTTCCTTAGCCAGCTTGATCATTACATCAAGCACTTCCTGAATGGTCTCGGGATCAAGCGCTGATGTTGGTTCATCAAACAAAATGATCTTACTTTGTGAGCAAAGAGCCCTGGCAATTGCTATTCTCTGTTGTTGTCCCCCGGAAAGTGTCGTCGGATATACATCTGCTTTATCCTTTAATCCCACGATATCCAGATAATGGTATGCCAGCTCCTCAGCTTCTTTCTTGGATTTATGATGAAGCTTCATAGGTGCAAGTGTAAGGTTTTTAAGAACAGTCATATGTGGATAGAGATTAAACTGCTGGAATACCATCGAAGTACTTTCGCGAACCACTTTGGTTTTATTCTTTGAAGTCAACTCAGTCCCGTCTATATAAACATGTCCACTACTTGGTGCCTCCAGAAAATTCATGCAGCGAACTGTTGTGGATTTTCCTGATCCGGACGGACCAATAATTACCAATTTTTCTCCCTCTTCAACCTCAAGATTCACATCTTTTAATACGTGAAGATCCCCAAAGCTTTTATTTACATTTTCCAGCTTGATCATTGCCATAGCTTATTTTTTCCTTTCCTAAATGCAAAGATGGCGCTCCGGTATCAAGCCGAAACGCCATTGTCTCATTGCACTTATATAGGATTAGTTATAATGAAAAAGAATAAAAAAAGGCGCTCCGAAACACTGTGTGAATCAAAACGCCTTTGTTTGTATACAAGTATACGGTTTGTATTTATTTTGACAATTGCCATTTTATACAAAAATTTTGCGATAATATCCTGGTCTTATCATTATTTTTGCCAAATCAAAGCTCCTGACAATGTTTCACAAACTCCCTGAATATCAGCTTGCTGTTATCATCCACTCTATATGAAAACTCCGGATGCCACTGTACAGCCCAAACAAACCTCTTTTCTGGTAGTTCCACTGCTTCCACCAGTCCATCTTCTGATACTGCCATGACCTTCAATTCATCAGCAACATCTTTTACTGCCTGATGATGATAGCTGTTTACGCCAATGACATCCTTCCGTAGCAGTCCGTAAAGCTTTGAATCAGATATAAGCTTCACTTTATGAACCGGGACATCATAAGGCGGTTTCTGATGATGTTCTGTCTCAGATCGATGCTGCTTCCCCAAGTCCTGATAGAGTGTTCCGCCAAGAAACGCATTTAAAAACTGTATTCCTCTGCATATTCCCAGGATAGGAACATCTTTTTCAAGAGCCTGTTTAAGCAGTTCTTTTTCCATGCTATCCCTGGCTGCGTTGCAGACAACTGTATCGTCAAGCTTCTTTTCTCCATATATGCCTGGTGATACATCATGGCCACCCGTCATCAGAATTCCATCCACGGTATCAAGAAGCTGATGAATAGTGGCTTTATCTGCAGTCATGGGTAACATTATCGGCATTCCGCCGGCTTCCGCTATTCCATCCATATACCCTGGGAGCATCCACAGGCTTTCCTTTTCATCATCAAATAATGGAACAAGTCCAATAATAGGTTTTTTCATAGGTTATCAAGTTCCTCCAGCCATGTATTCACGCAAGCATCGGATGGCATCCTAAGATCGCCTCTGGGCGAAACAGCCACAGAGCCGACTTTTGGTCCGTCTGGGAGGCAGCTCCTCTTAAACTGCTGCGCAAAGAATCTTCTATAAAATGTCTTTTCCCATTTCAGAATAACGTCATCCGAATATTCACCGGTGAAAGCGATTTTTGCCAATCTGTATATCTTGCCGGGACTTTGCGAAAGCCTTAGCATATGATAGAGGAAAAAGTCGTGAAGTTCGTACGGTCCGACTAAATCTTCAGTCTTCTGCGTGATTTCACCTCCATCTGGTGGCAATAACTCTGGCGATACAGGTGTATCTAAAATATCATATAAAATTTCTCTGAGCCTTCTGTCATCAGTAGTATCCGCGTAGTACTGTACAAGATATCTAACCAGAGTCTTCGGCACTGAAGAATTCACCGCATACATCGACATATGGTCACCATTGTAAGTAGCCCATCCGAGCGCAAGCTCAGATAAATCCCCCGTACCAATTACTATGCCGTTTTCCTTATTGGCAATATCCATCAGAATCTTGGTCCTCTCGCGGGCCTGGCTGTTTTCATAGGTAACGTCATGAACATTTTCATCATGACAAATATCAGCAAAATGCTGTTTAACAGCCTTACTTATATTAACTTCCCTAAATGATGCACCTATCTCTTTTATGAGCCTTACTGCATTTTCATATGTCCTGTCTGTAGTACCAAAGCCCGGCATTGTGACTGCTATAATTCCATTTCGATCGAAGGTCAGATAGTCAAATGCCTTTGCAATAACAAGAAATGCAAGTGTCGAGTCAAGGCCGCCTGATATACCAATGACTGCTGTCTTACATCCGATATGATCAAGTCTTTTTCTTAATCCCATTGCCTGTATGGTAAGGATCTCATTACATCGCATGTCGCGTTCCTGTTCCAAAGCAGGTACAAACGGATTGGGATCAATATATCTTGTCAGTTCTGCATGTTCCTTATTCAGTGAGAATACCACGCGGGTATACTTGATGCTGGAGTCTGCCTCATATGTTGTCATACGTCTTCTTTCAGCTTCAAGATATTCCAGATCAATCTCTGATACGATCATATTTTCAGAGAAACGTTCCGATTCACACAAAACATTTCCATTTTCTGCTATTATATTATGCCCGGAATAAACAACATCCTGAGTGGATTCTCCAGGTCCTGCTGAAGCGTACAGATACGCACAGACCAGCCTTGCAGACTGGGCACTCACAAGATTTCTGCGATATCTGCTCTTGCCGATTATCTCATTGGAAGCAGAAAGATTGGCTATTACTGTCGCTCCAGCCAGACAGTGTGCAGTACTTGGCGGATCCGGCACCCACAAATCTTCACAAAGCTCAGATGCAACTCTAAATGACGGCATCTCATTGCACTCAAACAGGATATTTCTGCTTATTTCTACAGCTCGCCCACCAATATTGATAACTGTATCTAATTCTCTTCCAGAATAGAAGTGCCTTGCTTCGTAGAACTCGTTATAATTTGGCAAGAATGTCTTTGGCACAATTCCCAATATTTCTCCATTACATAAAGCTGCTGCAACATTGTATAGTTTTGCATCAACCGAGAGTGGCAATCCCACAAAAATCAGTGCATCCACGCCCTGACTATGCTTAGCTATTTTGAGCAGAGCTTCCTTTGTTGCTTCCAATAATCTGTCCTGAAAAAACAAATCCTGGCAGGTATAACCCGTTATACACAGTTCCGGAAATACCATCAGCTTTACTTTTTCCCCAGCAGCTTCTTTTATGCATTTGCATATTTCATTACAGTTAAACTCTACATCTGCAACCCTTACATTTGGAGTAATAGCTGCAACTTTTAAATATCCGTCTATCATTTCCCTATCTTCCTTATATTCTTAGTTGTTTTTGAAAACATATTGCCCCTTCCAATTTGTCATATGGAGGATAATTAGGCATTCTGGTATAACCAAGCCTGGCATACAATCCAACAGCATCCTTCATGGAATCTCTTGTCTGAAGTATTGCAAAGTCGTATCCATCCATTATCGCCTTATGCTCTATACGATGCATCATTTCTTCTGCTATACGCCTTCTGCGATGACTTTCTTCGACCCATACACGCTTTATTTCAACAGCAACAGATGAATACCTTTTAAGTCCGGCACATCCAACCGGAATCCCGTTGTCAAAGGCAATTATGACCGCATAAATTTTGCCAGACGCATTATATTGCACAAATGCTGTTCTGTTTGTAAGTCCACCGGCAATCTGATTATAGTACTCTTCAGTTTTTATGTGGAATCGATGAAAGTCTTCATCATTCCCATCTGTCCACCTGTATACTATGTCACCCACTTAATATCCTCGATCCATATGCAATTACTATACAACCATGAATTGTTCTATTTCTTTAATCAGTGCGTTAGTAGCATCTTCATCACCATATATCCTTAATCTGGCTGGAGAATTAGACACAATAGATAACGCACCAAATAATGATTTAGCATCTACGTGTCTGCTTCCCTGACTTAGATCCGCATCTGCTTCACTTTTTTCAATGATATCTACAAAGCTTCTTATTTTTTCAACGCTATCAAGCAAAACACTCACCTGTTTCATTACTATAATTCCTTCATATTTTAATCTATAATGTCATTCTGAAACCTTGACAGATGCTCATATGGCAAGATAAGCCTTCCCCTGTATAATCCACATCCGTCATTTACAAGCTGATTATTTACCGCCCCAAACATATTTACATCCACCTTGGCCAGATCAAGCCCCTGCAACAGAATTCCCCTCTCATAAGCCTCGTCAAAATACGTGCATTCCCCTGAAGGTACAGCATCCCTGCGACTCCTTTCTTTGTCCTGTCTCTTTTCATATCCCAGATGATGTGCAGGTCCAATTTCAGCGTAATCGTCCATCTGCTTGGTACGCATCTGTACTTCAAGATACGATCTGGACTGGTTGTCGTAAAACGTGATGTGAAGGGACTGATATCCATAGGGACTGGGATTCTTAATATAGTCCCTGTAATATGGTCTTAACGATTCTGTTATCATCTCGGAAGGTTCTTTCCCCGGCATTCCATAAATCTCTGCTGTAAAGCCTTTCTCTTCCAGAAATCCGGGGATCGCATTGGCAATCTCATAGAGGTACTTAAGTTCTATCTCTTCACGATTTTCTCCATCCTTCAGATGACAGGCAGGCATGGATATAACTATTCGGTATGCAATAAGATCCCTTATGGCTCCCATCTGTTGTTTCAACTCAGTAATGTTGGGAAAAGAGCTGTTTTTCCCATAATAGTCATACACATGCTCTACTATGTTCCCGTTGAACTTCTGCTCTGCCCTTATCAGGGATTTTATCCTCCCCTTGAAAGTAAAAGCAAGAAACGGATACTCGGCAGACATGTATTTATAAAACTCCCTCAGCCGCTGTGACTGAGATGTAAGGAAGTCATTATGCTCCAGTAATTCCATGAGCTGCAGAAGAAAATTGCAGTGTATTATGTCTACTCCATTTTCAGTGCGCTTTGCATCTTCCTTAAGATCGTTTTGAAACCTCTGAATAATCTTAAGAACTGTATCGCCTGAATATAAATAATCATTGAGCGTTACCATTCCCATCCCCCATTTCTTCATGTTTTTAGCAACAGGTGATTCTTTTCCAAATCGTAGAAAAGAGTGCATTCAGCATATTTCATGTCAAAGACCTTTACGATGTCTGCATCGCTGTCCGTATCCGTAAAATCTGCGGTAATATTTCTAAAAGCTGAGAGCTTATCCGGTGAGAAATGCAGAGTATTCTCGTTTGCAAAAACAGCGGTATATAGAATATCTGCTTCTACAAGATCCTGGAAAATGTGGCTTCCATAGGACAGCTCCGGGTTATAGCCAGCCTCCTTTTCCTCAACTTCACATACCGCCTCAAATTCACTGATATCCGCAAAGGTTGTAGGTACCCCAAGTTCAGGAGATGAAGTACCTATACGCCCTGGAACGACCAACATCATGTGCCTGCCCTGTTCTCTGAATGTCCAGTTTACCTTGCCTATGATCCTTGCAATCCGGGTCTTATCAGCGTATGGCATTTCATAGTATGCCTTGGGATAAACATAGACTATCAGGTCAATAGGAACACTCCTCGAGAGCCCCATTGAAGAGCCTATGCTTTCAAGGATGATGTTATCCTCCGGTACACTTTCGGGAACAACTACTTGTGCTGTATCCTTGAATACCTGAAGCGGCCTGCATTGCAGGAGGTTTATGGAATACTCACCGTTTTCCGAAAGGTTCATTGTAAACTCTATATCTACAGGATGCTCATATTCCTTCTGGATTATCTGCATAAGCTGCTGCATCTGTGTCATTATGGTCTGCTTTTTCACAAGGCCTCTACAGGATATGAATCTCACATCCCGGTATATACCACGCTCTTTTAAAGAATCCTCCACTTCATAATCGTGTTCGAGAAGTGTGTTTATCAGATACATCGGAAGCTTGCCTTCAATATCTCTAAGCTCCAATCGTTTCAATGCATGCTCGCTCACGTCCATGGCTTCTACCGCCCGCTGAGAAAACTGGTGCTTTTCAGCTACGGTGACTGATGAAGTTGCCTCCGGCATATCAAGGCTTACAAGACGGGGATATGAGCCCATAGTCCTGTCCACAGCTGATGTACCAAGACCCATGACAAGCCTTAACATTCCAGCCTTTGGTTCGATGTCCGCAAGGAATTTGTATGGACTGTAGGAATAGCCAACACCAGCAGCACAGGGCATATAATAAGGGCCATAATAAGACCCTGAAACTCTCTGTATTAGCAGTGCCATCTGCTCATCCCTTTTATCAAGTCCACGTCTCTTTCTGTAATCAAGGGCAGACAGGCTCATGGTGCTGGCATATACTGTTCTGATGGCATTCTCAAATTCTTCAAGTCTCTCCTCTAAGGTGCCCCTGTTTGCACAGAATACCGATTCATACTTTCCGGCAAAAGCATTTCCAAATCCATCCTCGAGGATACTGCTTGACCTTACAATAAACGGATCCTGCCCATAGTATTCCAGGATATGCTTAAACTGAGTCCTTAGTTCTTCTGAAAAAGAGCCCTGCTTCAGCTTTGTTGCAAACTCATCGGCAAGTGAAAAATACTCTTCGTCAGTCCTTTGGCGAATCCGCAGATCCCAGAACTCATTGTCAACGATATAAGTATAATAAACATCCGAGCCCATAAAGAATGAATCGTGGGGTTCCAACACTTCGTTTATCTCAGGATTCTCGTTGCGGATGATAGCCCTGGCAAGAAGCATTCCGCAGGCCTTTCCTCCTATGAGTCCTGTCCCTATCATATGATTCCTGACAGCAAAATAGTCCTCAGGCTCAAAATGCTTTTTTACCATCTGTCTCATCTTCTCATCCCTGGTCATCATGATATTGCACATCATGTTGCAGGACTCTGTCATATCCATATGGCTGTCATACTGGAGCTTTGCCGTATTAAAAAACTTATCCCAGAAATCAACATACTGATCCTCCCCAGGTCTCTGGAAATTATCAAGAAGCTGATAGAAACGGCTGGACTGGACGCCATCAAGGATTGGCCTGAAGGTTCCTTCATCTTTTTTATAAATATGCGGAAGGAACATAGTCTCTGAATCCCTGTTCCAGACCTTCTCAGGGCGTACATAAACATTTTTAGAATCAGAATATACATCAAGAAAAAGCTGCGTTGTATTGAGGATTTTATTGACTGCGTGAAAAGAATGCTTTCCCCGTATTATCGGAAAAAACGCAACAGTGTCGAGAATAAAGAGGAACGGACACGTAACCCTAAAGAAATTCCCCATCATGAGGTCAGTAGCCCAGCGTATCTGCAGCTCTGACAAGCAGTCAAAAACATAGAAGGCATCCTTTCCTTCTTTTTCAATGATATTATGTATATCTACGGTGAACGTCTCAAAGCGGTGTGTTAGCGGTACCTGATATATCTTTACCTCAGGACAGTCTTCCACAAGCGGCTCGTGGCTAGCAAATCTGAAGTAGATTATGTTCCTCCCATCCTTCTTCGCCTGCTCAACGTAAGGATCAACAAACATTCTAAACTCCGAAAGGTCAGAAACCCTGAAAACAACGTTGTCACCAAGCCTGATGTTATCAAGCGCTTTATCCATTTCCGGTATCCCGGACAATACACGTTCAAATGCTGCCATACCTACAACCTCCTATTGCATTTACAGCCATACAAAAGAAAAAAGCAAAGTCTGCCAACATTTCTGTAAGCTCCTTTGCTTCTTTATTTATAATAGCACATTCTTTTTCCTTCAACACTCTTTTTCACAATAGGATGCAAGTCTACTTATATTCATCAGAGCTTTTTTATCTCATTCCTTAGATTCTCTGACCCTCTTTCTTTTTGCAGCCTCCAAAACGCTTGCAAGATTACCTTCGTTAAGCAGCTTCGGATAATTATCATCGATATCCTTGAGGATTACCCGGTTATCAGACTCTGACGATCTGGTACTGTCATATAGCTCCTCCAGATTGTCCGCAGAAAAGATACTATCAAGAAGCTTTCTTGCTTCTTCAGGATGAGAAAGATTTTCAAAGCTCTCATAAAAATTCACAACAGCTTTCTCTATTAGCTCTCTCGTGATATTCTCTGACTTTATGATGCCGACAGCATCTGATATATCATACTTGTATGGCCTCATTGAAGCCAGTTTCATTGCAACATCGTACTCTGATGGGAGCATCCTTACTTCAAGTATGTTTGCAAACATTTTATAATGCTTGGAATACTGCCGAATCTTTTCAGTATATGAGCTGGTTTTTCTAAATTCCTCGTTGATCCATCCAGTCGGAAGTCCGTTTCTGTCGCCCACGATGTTTATGGCATCTTTCATAGAAGATGATGCAAAAATCAGACTATCGATATCCGTTGTAGATGGACGAAATCCATATTTTGAAACTATTGCTGCACCGCCTATAATTACAATCTCTGCTGGAATGTTCTTTCTATTAAGCTTTTTATACTCTTTTGCCAGCTGAAACAACAGATTGTCTATATTTTCTTTTGTAAATAAAACCTTATCCATTTATAATCTCACATTCTACTATATTAAAATTAAGAAACTCAGGAATAGCGTGATCCATAGCCTCTTTGTGTGCATCTTTTCCCAAGAGTTTTTCTGACAATTCTGTATCAGCAGGGAATACAGGCTTCTCCAGTTTATAGCGCCTTATTTCTTCATATTCATTACACTTTGGAAGTCCGTTACGCTTACTTAGATAATCCAGCATTGCAAGAAGATAAAATGCCTCAGCCTTCATATCCAGTTTCCAGTAATAATTTATTTTTTTCTTTTCCAGGAGGTCGATCACATAATCAATTTCGCCCATCCGATTTACCAAATGACACTGCTCGCTTCTGAACAAATTGAAAGAATGATTCTTGTCACACAGTGTAAGAAGTTCATCTATTGTAAGATTAAGTGCGTCCGCTATCTTTTTCACAACACCAAGGGCACAGTTAAGGATATCCACCTTGCCATTAACGATGTTAAAGACCGTAGGATACGCTACCAGAGCGCTATTAGCAACTTTATATATCGATATTCTGTTGTCTTCCAGGTATTGCTTAATGTACATAGTTGGCTCCTCCTTCTGCTTAAATTATATACTCATAATTATATATACGCAAGAGTATATATAATTCTAAAAATAATCCGAACCAGAACAGTAACCTGGCAGTTATATATTCCAAGGATCCAAAAAGCTATTGTATATCTAATCGATATACATTAGAATATAAGTGAAAGGATGGTGATGACCATGGCAACTAAAACAGCAAACGTTCTTGCAAGAGTAGAACCTGAAGTTAAGGAAGAAGCAGAAAGCATCCTCAATCAGCTTGGAATCCCGGCTTCTGTAGTAATAAACATGCTTTACAAGCAGATCATAATGACAAAAGGAATTCCCTTTTCTCTGACTCTTCACAAGGCTCCTACTGCTGTGGATGAAATGAGCAAAGACGAATTTGATTCCATGATGGCCAAGGGACTGGCACAGGCAAAAGCAAACGAAAGCCGCCCTGCTTCTGATGTGCTCTCAGACATAAGAAACAACATCAAGGAGTGGACTAAATGAATGTTTATGATGTAAGAGTCACCACTCAGGCACAGGAGCAGATAAGAGATATTGCCTACTATATTGCAGTAACGCTTCATGCCCCAGATGCAGCTCAGGCCATGGTGGATGATCTGGATGAAGTATTTGAAACAATCTCACAGAATCCCGAAAGGCAGTTCCTTGTTGAGCAAGAGCCCTGGCACAGTGAAGGCGTCAGAAAGATCAAGGTAAAGAATTACCTGGTCTATTTCTGGATCGATGTAGAGAACGCTGCAGTACAGGTGATCGGTGTATGTTATGCAAAACGGGATCAGAAAAAATTTCTAAATGGGATAGATATAGAATGATGAAAAGCAGCCACTACGGCTGCTTTTCAAAATATCACTCTTCTTTGTAAATGTAAATCTGTCCACCCTTTTCTTCGGTGAAATATGTTGGAACCTGGAATAGTTCAAGTTCATCCTTCATTCCGACTCCGTTTCTATTCCATTTCAATTCATAGGACAAATTCCTGAAAAACGCGAAATAACAGAATTTGAAATGATCTTCCAATATGTGCATGGCGGCTGCTAATCCATATTTACGAATAAAGGATGGTGACAGGAGATTCTGAGCGCAGTACCTTTTTTCCAAAGCATATTTATTATCTTCAACATTGAAGTCATCAAAGCTTCTCATGGACAAAAATCCATGAAGGTGTTCGCAGCCAATATAATCCCACAGGAACATAACTTTGGCATCCTTACTGCTGGCCTTTAGTATCTTACCTCCCATTATCAAAAAACCCTCGGATCTTCTTACTTCATCAAGCGTCATCCCTTCAATAAATCTTCTGGCAATGGTGTAAAGTATCAGGTTTTCTAATACTCTGTAATGATCAAACCGATACCTGACATTGTACTCAATGTCATCAGTTTCTATCCCATAAAGATCACACTCATTTATCAGATTGCTCCAGGATTGTAAGTCAACGGACTGCCTTTCATAGATGGCTACAAAAGGCTTTTGTCGGGCACCCTCAATAAAGAATCGTCCTCCGGATATGTCTGAATTAATAAATGGTGACGAAGAAGATGCGGCTACCAAGCTCTCATATTCATCATAAATCTTGATGCTGCCCATCTCCTCATATAATTTCGACGACATTTTCCAGTGTATTGGAAGCTGGCCTGCTTCTAGACTTTTTTCATTAGTAGGTTCATATCCAGCAGACATGGTGACGATACGCTCTAGATACACCCTATCTTTAAAATCATAATTAAAACGCTCATCTTCTCCCCATATATATGTTTGGCGATAGTCCATGATCAGTTTTTCTTCACGATGAAACGGACATCTGCTTATTCCTGACAATTGATGCAGATATGAGTGATAGCCTGATTTCATACATTCCGGGCAATAAAAGAATTTCCGTGTAATAAGCCTTGGCGCATATTTCATAAGTTTTGATAATGGAGCCATATCTTCGTGATAATCCTCTGGCAGAAGCATCTTGTTTATATTGTCTCTCCAGTTATCTTTAATAGTATATCTGGAATAGATGACAAACTCACCATCTGGTTGGAAATCCTGCTTTCTGGATGTAAGTGGGCCAATGTCCAGAAGATTCAGAGCTTCTTTGTAGCTGCATTGGCCGTTTACTATCCTGAAATTTCTCATAACTGACCACAGGGATTCATGCGGCCTCACCCATTCTTTCTTCCACATGTATTTAGGCTTACATGCCGGATCCGGAATATCTTTTATCATGGTCATATTACTCATCTGAACTTATCCTCCCATATCCTGTGACTTCTATCGCAAGTGCGATATCCTTCTTTCTAAGGAAATACTGTGGCCCTATACCGCCTGTGCCGTATGAAATGAGACATTGCAGGAACGACTGCATGAAATACTGCATAGGTATGTCCTCAACGCTGATAGAATATTTGATCTTCACATCATTGAATGCATCCCAGTAGTCTCCAGCTATACTAAGGAATGTTGCCTTTTTGTCAGCATATGCGTATGGGAAGAAGAATTCCGCAAGCCCTACGTTGCTGTCAATAGGGAGTGCTTCGTGGATCTTGATCTTATCCAGTTCCGCAAGGCAGTATGACAGCTCTTCGCAGTTTCTTATTCCGCAGAACTTATATTCGTTGAGGAAGAACCGCTCTACTATCTGGTTCTTTTTCTGAAGTATGAAAGCATTCTTTGTGCTGAGCATCTCCTGAGGAGTGCCAACAAAGAAGATCGACAGCTGTACCTGGTGCTGAAGACGCAGGGTGTTGTATATATCCATCAGCCAGTAATACTCATCACCATCCAGCTTATATGCCTCATCAATTATAAGGACCGCCTTAAAGAACGGCGTTTCTGCAGCCTTTATGGCAATGTAATTGATGACCTTTATCTTCAGTTCCAGTGCTGTTATGCGGTTATACTTTCCGATATCTATCCCAAGAACATTGAGTATACCGGCATAGAATGCTTTATCAGTGGCCTTGGTGCCATGTTCTGTAAGCGACCATACGATTATTGGGAATTCCTTGCCGTATCTTACGTGGAGTGCGTCCACAATATATGCAATGGCTGATGTCTTGCCTATTCGTGACCTGCCATATATCATTGCTCCGCACACACCGGATAATAGCCATCCGTTTATCTTGTACAAAAGCTCAAAGATACTGTTTGTTGCTATATGGAAGCTTGCAGACTGCATGTAGGAAATCGTTGCCGCAGCTGTGATGGCCTGCTGGTCTTCGTAGATACTCTCGGTTATCATAGGGACCTCCTTTCCTTATTGCTCAGCATATGTATCCAGGTCTCTTCTGACGTCATGTCCTGTACTTTTGGATCGAGAGCCCTGTCTTTTTCCCGGGCCTTTGGATCAATCGGTATAAGCTCTGCCTTCTTTTTTCTGCCTGGGCCTTTCTTTTTGGCATCCTGCTCCCGCTGCATTATATCCACTCTCGTTCTGGCTTTTTTGCTCTTTGCCGCCCTCTTTTTAAGACTCTGTTCCAGATCAGTCAGCGGGGTTTCAAAGTCCGAATGTTCTTTCTTATTTGCGTTTGCGTACTTTATGGCCAGCTTTCTGGTGACGATCGAGTGTTTCTTATGCCCATACTCTCCTACGGCCCGTATCTTTTCGATATAATCACAATCTTCGCTGTATGCCTCAATGCTGGATATATCATCGGGATCGATCCTAAGAAAGAGTTTCTTTCCCAGAAACTCATAGTTCACAGATAAAATATCCCCGCGGTATCTGGCACCAAGATAGTTTATATGTGGCCTCTTTCCACTCTTTATGCTGCCGCGTACAGTAACCTCTTTGTCAAAAAAGAGCATCCTGTCAGCTTCCTTCTTTTCCATGTCCGAAGCTATATGGGGCAGCATCCCCTGTTCCAGACGCTCTCCCATTACCTCCAGCGGAGTCCTGTTGAGGAGCGCACTATGAGGAGTATTGTTATACTCACAGATGAGGTACTCCATGATCTGGCATACTTCATCAAATGTGATGCCATATTTTATTGCCTGCTTCCTGGCATCTTTAGCCTTGATATCCCTGCTGTTACTGCCGGTTGTCCCGGGAAGTGTATGAAACCCCTTTATTTCTATGGTCTTAAAGAATCTCTCGACTATACCCCGGGTCTCAGGCGTTGAAACTGCTCCATAGTTTAATGTAATGCCCAGCTTTTCAGTAAATGTATCCATTACATGATCAGTCAGGTGGGACTTCGCATTATCAAGCATGATCTCATCAAACATGGCATACTCAAGCTCCGGATATCTTGATGATGGGAATCCGTCCATATCCTTATTTTCAAGATCTTTAAGGGTATAATTCATCTTCCTGTGAGGGAGGATAGTATTTTTTACAGCTTTACAGATGTCGTGCTGGTTATAGTTTGTCTCCTGGCTCATGTGATAGCCGACGATACATCTGGTCGCCACGTCTATAACAGGCAGAAACCAGCATCTTTCACACACATCATTTACTTATGTTCCATCGTCCAGCTCTATCTGGGTAATATATAAAAGATCGATCTTATGCCCGTCTATCTGGCCGCAGGAAAAAGGAGCAACAGGAGACGGACTGTAATTCTCACCATATCCGGTACTGGCGGCTTTCCTTGCTGAGTCCTCATCAGTCCTTCTGTTCGCAAGTTTTACGCACCCCGCCTCAAGTGATTTTACATAACGCCTCAATGCCTGGTATCCTTTAGACGCCGTATTTAAGGGATAATCATCAGGCCCTATGCCGATCTTAAGACACTCAGACACGAACCTGCCGTGGAGCCTTGTAAGGCTCATGTTCTTTTCAAGGGTATATTTTTCATATCCAAAATAGTTTCCCTCAATGAAAGGAATCAGTTCCTCATGGCATTCAAGGAGCTTTAAAAATCTTCCGTTCGAAGCCACACCTTCCTTATCGCCTGTTCCCTTTGTTTTTTTCCAGGGGCAGAGAGCTGCATAGCCAGTAAAATTGCCGTTTCCGTCCCTTGAGTAGCACTTAGAGACATATTTGACGATATGGCTCTTATCTATCCCGGTCTTGCTGTTGATTTCCTCAAGCGTCTCACCATCTATGTACATGTCAACGGCTCTTTTACGGGCTTCATACAGAGCTTTTCTTTCCGCAGACATTGCTTCCGCCAAAGGCTCCGGCCATATCACCCTGATATCCATGAGCTCTGTGCGGTCAAATTTTCTGTTCGCCATTACAATGCACCTCCGTTTTATACGAGATCTGTTTGTCCTCAATACCGGTAAAAGAAATGGCTCCCCTAAAATAGAGGTCTGCCAGATAGTCAAATCCTGATGAGGATGTGATCCTTCCTGCTGTTATGAGCTGGCCTATGGTCATGGGGCCTTTTATGGACAGGTACCTTAGAAAAGCATCATCTGCACCTGCATCGATACCATGTACGCGTCTGGCCTTTCCAAGCAGATATGATATATTCCGCATCCAGAATGGTCCCTTATAGATATCCTTATGACCAAGGATCTCAATGTGTTCATTAGCGCTCACTCCCCACAGGCTGAATTCATCAACTGCTTTGCTCTCATCCGGCTTTGAGATGACAAGCTGGAATGCATCCGTTCCATCCGCATAAACAACATAGACCGACGGGCAGACTGTTATCCCTCTGCCATCAACATGGTATTTCTGCTTCAGCGGCCTTTCGCAGTACCACAGCACACGGTGGTCCATCTCAAGGCATAACAGGTTGTCAAACTGGAGCTGCCCAAGCGCAGAGATTTTGCGTGCAAGCTTTCTGCTGAAGCATACATGATAGCTCTTCATGTACGATTTGCCTCTTGGTTCTTCTAAAGGTACAGTAAACCTATACTTCACAAAGACCTCCTCTATTCTGTTTTTAGCTTTTATTTATCCAGGAAAAGACGGAATATACCCCAAAAGACGTTATAACAATTAAATATTCGTTATATCTCGTAGATTTGATTGAAAAATAACCTGGGGTATGGTACGATTTGTGTACAGAAAGTGGTCACAGCCATTTGTCAGATGGCTGCAACTCTACTGTAACCTGGCATCACAAATTGCTGCGCGTCCGTCAAAACATGCTGCAATAGGTGGTGCTTTTCTTTTCCCATAAATCGAGATTAACATAATATTGATATTTAATCTACGTATTTATGTATAAAAGTTTATTTATTTTCGCCCATCATTGGCAAAACTCATGTAAAATCTCCTATCGTTGGCAAACTCCATGAAAAATCGACCATAAATGGCAAGCTGAGTGAAAAATTTTTACATCAAGGTTGCCAATGTACAAAAAAGGAAGCCCGGAAAATCGGGCTCCCGAAAGATCATTTATTGGCATCATTTATGAAAATGGACAATCTCCAATACAAAGAAATGAAAAAGGAAGCCAGGAGCCTAGGCTCCTGCCTCTGAATAAAGGGCCAGCCGTAGCACTGCGGAGGTCGAGCTTCCATTCATGCATAAAGCCCACCAACTTGAACGCGTAACGTGCATCTGTGAAATATATAAAAGTCCTGTAATCCGCTTACAGAGCGGGCTACGGGACTTTTTCTTTCAAAACGCTGTCAAAAACAGGAATATTACACTTGATTCAGTACATCCGACAAGGTCTTCTTCATCTGCTCAATGTCAAGGGGCTTGGAAATATGCCCATTCATACCTGCCTTTTCAGCTTTCAGAACATCTTCACTGAAAGCGTTGGCTGTCATGGCAATTATAGGTATCGATGAAAGCCCGGTGTTTTCAAGACTTCTGATTCTCCTCGCAGCCTCATAGCCATCCATCTCAGGCATCTGGATGTCCATCAGGACAAGGTCATAGTCTCCGGGACGCGAAGTCTCAACTTTTTCCACTGCTTCTTTTCCGTTTTCAGCGGTGTCAAGAGTAAAGCCCATCCTGCGAAGTATCGCAGATGCGATCTCACGGTTAACCCTTATATCCTCAACAAGAAGTACATGTTTTGATGAGAAGTCAACTTCCGTTTTCTTTTCAAATGTGTTTTTTTCAGCTTCTGCAAGGGCATCAGCATCGTCACATACCGGAAGTGACAGGCGCACTGTGAACTCGGTTCCTATACCGGGCTGCGTATCAACAGATATACTGCCTCCCATGAGCTCAACTATGTTCTTGGTGATGGCCATTCCAAGTCCGGTACCCTGAATTCCGCTGACTGTGCTGGTACGCTCCCTCTCAAAGGCATCAAAGACATGCTCTGCAAACTCTTTTTTCATGCCGATTCCGGTGTCCCTGACAGAGAGTTCATACTCTCCGAATCCCGCCTTACGATCTTCAAGCTGATTGATGGTCACAAACACCTTTCCCTCACGTGGGGTAAACTTATAGGCATTTGAAAGGAGGTTCAGGAGCACGCGGTTAAGCCTGTTCTCGTCGCACATAACTACAGGATTTCTTATCCCAGAGCAGGATACGATAAACTCTATATGTTTCTCACTCATCTGGGATGAGAACATATCGCGTATCTCAGAGAGTATCTTCCTGAGATTAACAACAACAGGCTCAAGCTCTACCTTGCCGCTCTCAATCCTGCTCATCTCAAGAATATCGTTTATGAGTGCCAGAAGAAACTGACTTGATGAATCTATCTTATCAAGGTACTCCTTTACCTGCGAAGGTCCTGCATCATCCTGCTTTGCCAGGTTTATATACCCGATTATGGCGTTCATTGGCGTCCTTATATCATGGGACATATTTGACAAAAAAGTTGTCTTGGCACTGCTGGCACGCTTTGCTTCCTCAAGAGCTTCCTGAAGCCTCCTGCTTCTTTCTGCTTCTTCTTTCCTTGTGTCCGTGGTATCAGATTTTAGAAGAAGATAGAAATGTGCTCTTGGATCAACTGTGTAAAATACAAATCGCTTATGGTATACCTCACCATCTGTCTTTGTTGCAAAGTTAACTTCATAGTGATCGCTTTCCGCAAGGCGCTTTTCTATAGTCTCCTCACTGATCTCCTCAAGGAGCCTTTCTTTTTCATCAGAAGTACCGCATATTACGGGAGCGATCTGGTTATCCAGGTAATCCCTGTATACTCCTTCTCTTCTGGCAAAAGCTATATTACCTTGTCTATCAGAAACAGGATTGCTGATAACAACACCATATCGGCCATTCACAAGGTAAGCGATCATGTCGTACTGTCCCGCAAGGGCTTTGTCCATCAGCGCCTTATCAACCATCTCATCGTTGTAAAGGCTCTCTGTTATGAACGCCACTACATCTCCCGTAACCGGCTGCAGGGCAAGTGTGGCCCTGAGCTTGACAAAACGCGACTGTCCCTTGTTGCTTTTACAGAATACTATTTCCTCGGCTGCCGTGTGCCCCTGGTGAAAATACTCCAGCAGGCCCTCCCTGGTAAAGAGATTCTCTGAGTTTTTATCCCTTTCTATGAAAAGATAGTCTTTGCGCTTTCTGAGAAGTTCAGAATAGCTCATAGCAGTCCTGTCACTCTCGTACAGCTCTGTTCCGCCCTTCTCTTCGATAACGTCCTTGGTCAGATTGACACGAAAGACAGACAGTGAGTTCTTGGTAAGATCCTCAAGGTCATTCCTCAGTTCGCTGTACAGCATGTTGAGACGTATCTCGTTCTGTTCAAGTTTACCCACTATCCTGTACAGAAAAAACAGTACCATTGAGACATAGATACTGCCGCCGAAGAGTATCAGCGCAACAATGATATCAGGCTTCCCAAAAAAGCCCACAAAAAGATACCCTGCCAGAAACCCTATGAGCAAGGCAAGTGGAATTACCGCAGCTTTTCGGGTTTCTCCAAGACTCTCCATCTTTTTGACATGCAAAAGAAATCTATGGTACTGGACAATATTCAGCACCATAAGTGCGCTGCCAAGACATATAAGAACAAATATAAGTATTCTCATGAAGTCATCGCTCATTAACATTTACCTGTCAGACTGGTCATCAAGGCCAGTCAATGTATTTACCGTTAACGCAGACACCTGCATATCCGTTAGCAGTCATCACTGCTTTGTCCGACTCCGAAATGGCAGGCTTGCCGTAATCAACACCTGACGAAAGCTGGAAATAAGCTGCCCCGTTATTTACAATGCCCTTCTAAATGTATGACAGCATATGTCCCTTTCCGTCCGAAAGAGAAAATGACGCCATCCCTACACCGCTCTCTTTATAGAGCATTGAAATGTTCCCGCTCTGCATAAGTGACCCGGTCTTTCCGCCTTTAATGGCTGCGGGAATACTTGTAGAAGCCGGATTGATATCCTGTACATAGACTTCAACTATGCCGTACTTGTAAGTAAAACCTCTCACATCAATAACTTTTAAAAATCATGCTTACTTATATAATATAATAATTCGTTATTATATGTCCTATATTTAATAAATACTTAATAAAATTGAAAATTATTAAAGTAAAAATGGTTGTGCTAACTTTTTCAAACTTATCGTGATGCATATGCTATTATAGATATGTTGCGAAAAGGATGGAAAAAATGCGCGAACTAACACCAGAAGAAAGAAAACAATATGACAAGTTGGTCCTGGGATCCAAGCAGATCAGCTTGAACGACTTCCTAGGCACAGTTCCTAAGGTCTCAGATCCATCAACTGATAAGATCCAATTTCCATTTGAAAACAATTCAAAAATTCAATATACACAGATGGAATTATTCAAATAATCATTATCAAAACGCAATACATAGAATAATTAAAGGGACAAGGACACATGTACACCTCAGTCCTCATACTCCAGGCCATAATATTCCATATATTTTTTAAATCTGTCCTGACAGGAAAGCACTGTGTCTGTCAGATATCCTTTTTCACGCTTCCACTCCTTAAGACCTCTGTAATAGAACTCTTTAATATCATCTTCAATGATAAATGGAGTTATACCGTTCCTTAAACACTCCTTAAACATAATGAGTCTTCCCACACGACCATTTCCATCCTGGAATGGATGTATTTTCTCGAATCTGCAGTGAAAATCGATTATGTCCTCAAGCTTTTTATTTTTGCTCTTGTTATATTCCTTTAAAAGAGCTTTTATTGCAGCAGCAACTTCACCTGGTGCTGTTGTTTCGATCCCACCGACCTCATTAGCAAGTCTTTTATAATCGCCAACAGCAAACCAGGGCTTTCGGCTGTCAGAGGTTCCGGACTTAAGAAGTAGATGGAGCTGCTTAATGAAGGTCTCACTAAGTGCATAGTTTGCCTGATCAATCACTAGATCAATGCATCTGAAATGGTTTACAGTCTCAACAATGTCATCTACATTAACAGATTCATCCTTGATTCCGATGGTATTTGTCTCAAATATGTATCGGGTCTCATCATGTGTCAGACGGCTTCCCTCGATATGGTTAGAATTATAAGTAAGTTCGATCTGAACCTTATGATAGATTCCTCCGGTTATTCCTGACTCTTTTTCCATGCGGAGTCTTGTTAAAAGATCTGTCGGGATCTTGCCAGCTCTCTGCTTACGAGCAGGTTTCATGGCATCTGTAGGAATAGCCCATGATCCTGCCTTCATAACAGCACCGGGGATTCTGCCTTCATTACAATAATTCCTGACGCTGCGCTCGGAAAGATTCCATTTACTTGCAGCTGTGTTCACATCCATATATACCATGACCGACCTCACTGTGACTTTTAAGTAGTTTTATAGGTATATTATATGCCATCGGTAAAATATAATCAAATTATAACAGTAATAATTGCGTTATATTTTGCCGAATATCCTATTTTTCGTGTGAGCTGCATCCTGTATGTGCACCTGGACATTCTCGCTGTCATACATAACTTAAATTATACGCATATATGTATCACCCCCTGGAAGCTACCAACCCCCATTTTCTCCCATCGTTGGCAAAATCCGTGTAAAATCGCCTATTATTGGCAAAACTCATGAAAAATTGACCATCAGTGGCAAGATCGGTGAAAACAATTTACATAAAGTTTGCTAATGCACAAAAAAGGAAGCCCTGAAAAACGGGCCTCCGAAATATTATCTATTGGCATTATTCATGAAAATGGACAGGCCCCTCAGGACCGCCTATCAGCTTTTATTCTTTATTAAGACCTTTTTTTAGTACCATAAGACATATAAAGCACATCGTAATCTGGATGATTGTTGAGCAGGGGGTGGCCATTCCTATGTGAAAAAGGGATACAGGATCCTGCTTACTCATGAAATATGAAACAGGAATCCTGACCAAAAAAGCTCCAACAATGCCTTGTATCATCACAAATCTCGTATATTCCATACCATTAAAAAATCCAATAAAGCAGAATAGGAAACATGTGAAGAGGCAATCAATTGCATATGCCCTCAGATAATCCCATGATGCGGCTATGACATCTGCATCATTGGCAAAAATTCCTGATAGCATATCTCCATGGAAAAATGCTGAATAGAACATCAAAACTGCAAATATAATCGAAACTCCAATCGCATATTTTAATCCTTTAAATGCCCTATCATATTTACAAGCTCCTCTATTCTGAGAAACAAAGGCTGACATAGATTGAGCAAAAGCTGATGGGATCAACATAATAAATCCACATACTTTTTCTGCAACGCCTACACCGGCAGAAGCTATAACCCCAAGACTATTAACAATAGCAAGAATTACAAGAAATGAGATTCCAACAAGCAGATCCTGAAGTGCTACAGGAGCGCCAATAAATATTATCTTCTTTATGATTTCTCTATTAAATTTAAAACAAGACTTATCAAGCTTAAATGGCAATGTCTTCTTACTGATCAGTGCCAGAGATATTATAACGCTTATAAACTGAGCGGCAACAGTTGCAAGTGCAGCTCCAGTTGTGCCCATTTTGAATCCTGCAACCAGAGCAAGGTCGCCAATAATATTGAAAATACAAGCAATTAAAACTGTTACTAACGGGGTGATTGAATCTCCAAGTCCTCTGAATATACTTCCAATAAGATTATAGGAAATTATAATAATAGCTCCAGTACCACATATTCTGACGTAAGAAACAGTCATATCATAAGCTTCTTCAGGAGCATTCATAATGCTGGCAAGTAATCCTGAGCAAGCTGATATAAAAATAGTTAATACAATGCCTATAATAAAAAATAAGATTATACCGTTTGCAACAATTTTGCCGCCTTCTGCCGCCTTCTTTTCACCAATCTTTTGTCCTAGAAATACTGTCATTCCCATTGATAATGAACTGACAAGATTGGTCAAAGTCATCATTATCTGAGATCCTGTAGATACTCCTGACACATCTGCCGGTTCAGCAAATTTTCCAACAATCATAAGATCAACTGCACCATATAGTGATTGCAGAAACAGCGCAAATAGTACAGGCAGAGCAAATCGTAAAAGCGGTCCCAATATTTTCCCTTCAGTAAAATTCTTTTGAGCTTTCACAAGTCATATTTCCTTTCCCATCGAAAAAAGCTGAATAAGTATAACTGGTGTTTCAACCAGTCATCTTATCCAGCTTGCTATTACTTGTTTGTAATCATGTAATGCACGATGGATGCGCATCTTGCCGCTGCTTCTTTTTCAAAAGTTGGATAATCCACTGTGGCAGAGCCGTCCGCCTTATCTGAAATGGCTCTGATGATAACAAAGGGTACATTGTTCTGGTAGCAGATCTGAGCTATTGCTCCGCCTTCCATCTCACAGCATAGTCCTCCAAACTCAGATGTTATATTCCTTTTTTGCTCATCTGATGAGATGAACTGATCTCCCGTGCAGACTCTGCCCTCAAAAACATTAACTTCCGGTGCACATTCTCTAATAGCGCTGACGGCATTTGTCATCATGGTCTCATTTGCCGGCAAAGAAACAGAGCCTATCCCATCAAGCTCTCCCTTTTGATTCCCTATGGCAGTCAGATCAAAGTCGTGCTGCACCGCATCGGTTGATACTACAAAATCTCCAATATCTATCGAAGCATCAAGTGAGCCTGCCACACCGGTATTAATAATCCTGTCCACACCAAAACTCGTAATAAGAATCTGAGCGCAAGCCCCCGCATTAACCTTACCGATTCCGCACTTAACGATAACTACATCCTCACCGTCAAGATTTCCTTCATAGAACTCCATCCAGCCAATATTTGTTACCTTTACGTTTTCCAGCTCCTGCTTAAGGGTATCCACTTCCTCATCCATAGCTCCGATAATTCCGGTTTTTACCGATGACTTAGCCTTTTCCCCGCATCCTATGAGTATGCAGCCAAGTACCATTGCAATTACTACAGACATCAGAGTAATACTTCTTTTTCTCAAATTTAATCACCTCGTTTCCATTATCATGGGCAGTCAGGTGGGACAGCCCCCTCTTCTATTTTACTATATATTCTTGAATTTAAAATTCAAGAATTCATACTTCAATAAGCGCCACCGAGAAGTCATTGACATTCGTGCCTGTGGGGCCTGTCTTTATGAGGCCGTCACACGCATCCAATATATGATAACAATCGTTATTCTCAAGCATCTGATTAAATCTTGCCAAAGAGATCCCGGCGTCTGCCAAACTCTTCATAGTATCTCCATCAACATATCCCCCGGCTGCATCGGTAGGGCCGTCGGTTCCGTCGGAACCCACGCTGAAAACAGCCACGTTTCCAAGGCCTGAAACAGCTTTCGCTGCGCCGCAAAGCTCTTTTACACTGCCGATCACAACGTTGGTGGCATTAGTAACTTCCTTGGGAGTCTCAGCCGCCAGCAGCTTCTCAGCCTCTGCGGAGAGACTGATCCCATACTTCCGGACAATGTCTTTTGCCATCTCGCATGTACTGCTATCGGGAACAGTCGGCCCTGAAGCGATCATGTCAAGCGGATCACCCACAATATCAGAAAGGATAATGCTGTAAACCCTTGCAGGAGCTACCAATTCAGCAAATCGCCCTCCCTTTACACCGGAGAGTCTTTTCCTGATAGTATTTATCTCATTTATATCTGCACCACAAGCCAAGAACTGTCCTGTTATATCCTGAAGCTCAGCCAGATCCACCAAAGGCTTCTCAAACAGTGCACTTCCGCCTCCTGACAAAAGAAAAAGTACCGTATCCTCTGCATTAAGGCCCGCCACCAGCTCCATAACCTTCTCCGTTGCCTTAACGCTATTCTCATCAAGTACCGGATGTCCGGCCTCAAAGCACTCAATCCTATCCAGCTCTCCCTTAACATGCCCGTACTTGGTGATCACAATGCCCTTCTTATATGAAACATGCTCAGAAGCTGCCTTCGCCATGCTGTAAGCCGCCTTGCCGACAGCAACAATATAGACGTTCCCGGGCAGATCAGCCTCTGAAAGAGCGCGCACTACCGCTTCCTCCGGCATAACGGCGCTTATCGCCTGCTTTATGATCTTATCCGCATCACTTTTTAGCTTATGGTTCATCTATTCTCCCAATTCAAGTGTTATCAGCTCCATGCCGTCACCTCAGATATTTGTTAAGCGCAAAAAGGCTGTTCTTGGCGTCGTTGTA
>CAMVJI010000011.1 GCA_947167765.1 uncultured Butyrivibrio sp.
ACTTGCCGTAATGGAAAAGAAAGCAACTGATATCGGAAATATGCAGATGAATCAGCTGTCAGAGATGAATAAGAACATGGATCAGGCATCAAAGGCTGATGCTGAAGAACAGAAGAGAGCAGAAAAATTAGAAGAGCAGCGTGATAAGAAGCGTGCTGAAAAGAGAGAACAGCTTGGGGAGCTTCAGGATAAGATTGCAGAGAGTACAGTTTCTGTGGATGGTGCTGAAGTTACAGTTGTTTCAGCACCTGATACTAAGACAGGGGAAGTGCATTTGGATGAAGTTATTGCTCCAACCAGTGCAGCTGAAGTAAAAACTTCAAGTGCTGGTTCAGAGACTGTTGATGTGAAAGTTTGATGATATGGAGGTTAATGATGAGTATGAGTATTACAAGTAATTATGGAAACTATGGCTATTACAACAATTTTATAAAAGAAAATGAGAGCGGTTCGGTGCAAGCTGAATCGAAAAAACCGATTCAGGCACCTATCGCAGGGGCATTACCGACACAGAGCACAGAACGCTCTGTGGGTCCTGCTCCCCAGGCGGCTGTATATGAAAAAAAGTCTGATGATAGCAGTAATAAGGCTGCTTATGAAATCGCCAAGAAATCTCCTGCAGACAGAGCAGCTATTGTTCAGCAGATGAAAGCTGCAGAGGAGCAGCAGAGAAAACAGCTGATGGCTATAGTCCAGAAAACTCTACAGGGACAAGTAGGTGCCTATGGTAAGGCTACCGGAAACAACATGTGGCAACAGCTTGCAGGCGGTAATGTCAAGGTGGATGCAGCTACTAGAGCACAGGCACAGAAGGACATTTCGGAAGACGGATACTATGGTGTAAAGCAGACATCCCAGAGGTTATTTGACTTTGCTCAGGCTCTTGCCGGAGATGATGTAGACAAGATGAAAGAGATGCAGAAAGCCATGGAAAAGGGATTCAAGCAGGCTACAAAGACCTGGGGACGTGAACTTCCAGCTATATGTAAAGAGACTATGAATGCAGCAAATAAGCTTTTTGAGGATTACTATTCGTCTAAAGAACAAGTTGGTTGATCAAGGAAGGGGCTGAGATTATGAAGATTAAGGTAAAGATCTTGAAGATTTGACAAAACAGTTTTCCAGAAAATTGTCAGAGAAAATGGTTGTGAATCCAAATGGCAGTTTTTGATGTCAGGGCTTGACTAAAAGTTATTTTTTGCCGATATACAAATAGAAAACCATAATTATGCATGATACATGATAGTGTCAGATTTATCGCAGGTGGAGGTGCTTTATGAGGATACAAAAGAACACGGATGTTCAAATAAATCCTTTTCAAAATCAGGATAATGTCAGGACTGCCGCAGGTGCGGGAAAAACCGCTCATAAGAGTGGTAATCTGTCCTCAGTATCCGGGGCTAATCTTAAGGGTGAAAGTCTTGTTCAGCAGAGGCAGGGCCTTGCAAGAAAGCAGGCACTTAAGGTTGTGTCAGATGCTTTTGGCGGCGAGAAGAAGCTGGATGCTCAGATGCAGGGCATTAAAGATGAAATAAAGCGTCTTCAGGATGTGATAAATGAAAAGACTGCTGATACGATAGAGAATGATGCCAGGTTAAAAGAACTTCAGGAACAATACGGAATTGATTCTGACGGTGAGGAGAGCAAGGAACTTTCAAAGCTTGCATTCAAAGCAAATCATTCCAAAGAAGGACTCTCGGATGAGGAAAAGAGTCAGATGTCCGAGTACCAGCAGCAGGCGCTGTACTATGTTGCAAAGAATCAGCAGAATGCTCTCGATATTGATCAGGCAAAGGCTCAGCAGGCAGGTAATGTCCAGGGTTATGCCGACATGAAGAGGGAACGCGCTAAGTCTCAGGATATGCTTAAGGCACAGGATGCAGCTGAAGAGATTATGGATGCAGCAAACGGTGAGGCGATAGCTCTTTTGACGCAGGAAGCAGTTGAGCATGTAGATGAAGAGCAGAAAGAGCGCGAGGAAGAGGCCAAAGAGGCAGCGGAAAAGAAGAAAGAGGAGAAGAAGGAAGAAGCAAAGAAGCTTGAAAAAGAGGCAATGCAGCAGGAAATGATAGAGAATATCAAACAGCACGCTGCAGAGACCCAGCGAACCAGCGCTGATACTAAGCGGGCCGTTGCAAGAAGAGAACGAGCAGAAGCTGAAAGTATGGGAGCAGAGGATGCCCAGAAGACTATTATTTCCGAAGGTACATCCATGGAGGATACGCAGAATGCTGTTAATTCCGAAATCACAAATATCCTCAATAAGCTGAGCCTCCTTTCAAGTGATGTTAAAGGTAGTACCGTAGATAGTCAGATATAAAAAGTATTCATGACATAAATGATGCTATTGGTGACATTCCTGTTATCTGACAGAGGGATTGCGTCGATAAGAGAGCAGAGGAGTCTTTAGATCATGTACACGGAGGTAAATGATTATGACCGGAATAGAAATTACTTCAGTAAATAGGCAGGTAAAAGACATTAGCCAGGAAATATATGCTGCCAAGTTACAGCGTGACGAGCAGCAGGCAAAGTCTGTAAACGAAAATAAGAACAGTGGTTTACAAAACGCTATTGCCGGTAAGCTTAGTGACAAATCTGGTGTAAACACTGCGTTCTCGGATACAGCTGCAACCTTGTCCATTTCTGCTTTAGGTGCTGAAGAATTGGAAAAAGTGAGAGATTCCTGGAATAATCATCCTGTCAGCGCTTTGTATAAAGACATATCCGCAGCAAAAAACGCAGAGGGCTTATACAAAATTGGCGGTGCTTCTTTTAATGATGAGGAGTTATCTGCAGCACGGGATCTGATAACAGGTGTCGGAAGTAAGCTAAAGAATGGATATCTCAGCTACAGAGATTACGCCAAGATGGAAGTGGCTCAGAAGGTCGTGGATGATCTGGCATCCAAAAACTTTCGCGAAGACCAGGCAAAAGTAATCAGCCGGGCTATGAAAGACTTTAATGACAATCTGCTAAATACGCAGTATAGGATGCTGTCAAATAAGGAAATCAGGGCCAATGACGATACTTTATCAGGCAAGTATTTTGGCATTGAAGTTCATGTACCTGAAGAAGTAAGAAAATCAGTTAATGAGTATGCAAGTACAGATATCGCAACAGATCGGGATCTTATTGCAAACCTCCGTGACAACATTAGAAATACAGATATTTCAAATAAAAACGCTGTGAAAAAGTTAATGGCTTCTTATGAAGATATGATTAAGCCCGCTTATAATGCTCAGTACCCGGCTCAGCTAAAGTCAAATGTTGATGATGCTATTTCCAGAGATGAGAATGATCTGATGAAACTGATTGACTTCTCGGATAAATGGAAGAGATAGTAATGTCCATTCGTTACAATAATCCGTCCATTCATGACATGAATATATAAAGAGTATTATTCATGATGATATTATAAATACATAGTTTAAAGGGAAAATGCTTACATGGATGTCCGTGCTAAGCATTTTTTCGTTATTGGCCAAGTGAGAATTGAGGGTAATGTATGACAAGGTACAGGATAGCAATTTGCGATGATGAAGAGGATGTAAGGAGTCTTTTTCATGATTGGGTAAGCAAGGCAAAATATGATGTGGATGTTAAAGAGTACTCAGGCGGAGATGAACTCATAAAGGATATAGATGCAGGCGCCGGGATAGATATTCTTTTTCTTGATATAGCTATGGGCAAAAATGACGGAATAGAAACAGCAAAAGAACTTGGAAGACGCGTCGAGGCAAGTGGCAAAAGTATGAGAGCATCAAGACCACTTATCATTTTTGTTACAGGTATTCCGGACAGGATGGGAGATGCATTTGGTGTTAAGGCATTTGATTATCTGCTTAAGCCGGTTTCACAGGCAGCATTTGAAAGTGAACTTCACAGAGCAATTGAGGAGCTTCAGAGATTGGATGCCCAGCTCATATGTGAGACAAAATATCAAAATGATGAAGACAAGTTCATATCTATACAATCAGGTAAAGGGACAATAAATATAAAGCTTCGGGATATTTTATATATTGAGAGTTCAGGACGAAAAGCAATTGTCCATTTACCGGGAATAAAGCATGAAGTGTACCGGCAGATGAATGACTTTGAGGATGAACTAGGGAACAGTTTTTTTAGGGTTCACAGAGGATATCTGGTTAATATGAAGCATATAAAAGGCTACTCCAGATCAGAGGTACAGGTTGATAATGGGGATGCACTTATAATGTCAAAATACAAATACGCTGATTTTATAAGGGCTTACATGGAGTTTATATCCTGACGATTGTAGGAGGAAGTATGACAGAGGAAAATATCAGAATTATGGAACAAATCTACGGAGTATCTATGATACTAATCCGTGGTCTGTTCTTTGGAGTATTTGCAGATCTTTTTATAAATAAAGAGTCACTTAGCAGATCAAAAAATATTGTATTGTCAGTGATAATCACAATCGAAGGGATAGTGTTGTTTGCGATTCCATATTCTACAAAAGGTCTGTACAGTATAATAAGCCTTCTGACTATAATTGCAGTGTTTTATTTTTATAATCAAAAGGTATTACCACATATCATTTTTGTATTCTTTCTGTGGCAAAACGTGTTTTACGTATGGCATTTGATAAACTTTGCCGTTTTTAACAGTGTTTCTGATTATGTTACCGCATCCATAGATTATTCCAGGGAAGGCGCCGTGGAATATCTATGGAACTGGATGTTTATACTGATGATTTTGCAGGTTATGTTTTTTGCTGTTTTGCTATTTCTGGAATATTACGTTACCAGGAAAATATGTACAGTCAAGTATGATATGTCATGGACTGAAGCGTTATATTTATCTATATTTTCCGCGGTGTCATACATTATCTGTTACATAATTGTAGAAGTTATGGTTGTGCCGCTTGATAAAGAAGTTTTTGTATTGCTGGACGAGAAACAGGATCTTAGATTTACCCTGCCAATCCTGGCTGTGCTGATTTTTATCGGGGAGATGTCTGCAATTGCCACATGGCAGCGCTACAGAAAGCTTAAAGAGGAGGACCTGCAACTCCAGGAGCAGCTTCAGGAGCAGGAGTTTATCAGGAAAAAGATTGAATACACTGAAAAGTACCATGAACGTATAAGGACACTTCGTCATGACATGGCAGGCAAACTCATGATCCTTAAGAGCTTTCTGGAAAAAGACAGGATAGGCGATGCGAAGGAATTCCTTGGGGAAATGGACATTGAGTTAAGCTCAGAAGCTATGCAGTATGCGACAAATAATCCGGTTACGGATGCTGTCATAAATGAGGCTGCGGCCCAGGCAGGTAGCATGAACTGCGATTTTAAGTCAGAATTTCTTTTCCCTGATGACAATGGTATCAGTGCTTTGGATATGGGGATTATTCTTAATAATCTTATAGATAATGCTTTGGATGGAGTACTAACCGTGGCGGAGGATGATAGGTTTATCAGACTTATTGGGGAACAAAAGGATAACTTTTACTTGATAAAAATAGAGAATTCGTTTGATGGAAAATTGAAGCGTGCTTCTGATAATAGCATCATCAGTACAAAGAAAATGGATTCTGACGCAGATAAGCACGGGCTGGGGTTAAAGAGCGTCATGGGAATCGCAGATAAATATCTTGGAGCTGTGGATATTAATTCAGAAAACAAGGTTTTTAAGGTTAAGGTAATGTTGCAGAAGAAAAACTGACTATTCATTACATAAAAAGGTCCGTTCGTGTCAAAGCTATTTAACTGCCTCCGGTCATAGACGATACTTGATATGGAACAGAAACTACCTGCTGCACTAAACTCGACAGTACCTTGTTAAGTGCACAGGTATGGTTCGCACTAGACTCGGGAAGAACCTCGTCAAGTGCTCTACTCAGGAGGTGAACAGCATATGAAGATAGCAAGTAGTGATGTTTATTCTAATTCAAATTACAGCTATCAAAAGGATTTGAGCAGCGGCGGTGCAGGGACAGGCGGTTTTTTTGCCGGAATAGTAGAAAAACATGTAGAAAAGGAGAAAACTGATTATCAGGCAACAGGAAATATTAAAACTGTAGATGGAAGGGAGATAAATGTTGATGTGGATGTAAGTATGGCTCGAAAAAAGGAGCATGAAACATTTATCCCTATATCGTCACCATTGGATAATCTATTTGATCCTTTGATAATCAACACAGGAACTCAAACAGCTTCTCTAAGCGATAAGAAATTTAAATTTGATCTTGATGCGGACGGCAAGCAGGATGAAATATCAATGACCAAGTCCGGGAGTGGATTCCTTGTTCTTGATAAGAATGGAGACGGCAAGGTAAATGACGGTACTGAATTGTTTGGAGTAAAGAGCGGTGATGGATTTAAGGATCTTGCCAATTACGACTCAGATGGTAATGGCTGGATTGATGAAAATGATGAAGTCTTTGATAAGCTCAAAGTTTGGAGTAAATCTGATGATGGAAAAGATGATCTTAGGACGTTAAAGGAATCTGGTGTTGGAGCTATCTTCCTTGGATCAGAAAACACAGAATTTACTCTTGATGGCGCTGATGGTGCTTTAGATGGGAAAGTGAGAAAGACAGGAATCTTTCTAAAGGAGGATGGGACTGCAGGGACCATCCAGCACGTTGATCTAGCCATTAAAGGCCGTGAATCAGAACTTATGAGTGCTGCTGAAAAGCTGGATGAAGTCCTTGAGAAAATGCGCAGTGAGAGCTCTCAAAGGAGCAGGCGAAATAACAACAATGATAAAGCAAGACGCCGGGCTCAGAGAGCAGCGAGACAGAAGAAACAGCTTGAGGATTATCAGAAAAGGCAGGATCTTAATAAAGAGCTGACAGAAAAGGCTATCGAGCATAGAAAAATGTTGTATGGCACTTAAGGAGCAAAACACTTTTTCCGATAATATATAGAAAGGTTAGGATGGAACTGCCGGATATCAATGGATTGATAAATCTAATGATATTCGGCTTTTTTATGTTAAGAAGGAAGGTGAAAGTAAAGAGCAAAGCGCGCAACTGATAATCAATTAACCACTCGGCCCTTTCCGGAGAGTGGAGCGGTTCTGACTGACAGATGAACCGCAGAAAGGAACACTTATGTCAAATACAATAACAAACGGAAACTATTATTACTCACAGAGTGCATTTGTACAGAGTGCCCACTATTATTCGAATCAGACTTTCGGAAACAATGATTTCCAGAGTACTGTCATCAAAAAAGATGAAGATTCCTCTGAAGTAGTAGATGCCCTGGCAAAAGAAGAGCCTGCAAAGAAAGGATATACACGAGTTATAACAGCAAATGTGTGGAACTCAGGAATGACATCAACGCAACTTGCTGATGGCAAAACCGCTTATTCATATCAGGGAGTAATGCAGAAGTTTGAGATAAGGATTGATGTGATGGGAGACAGCAGGAAATATACTGCAACCGGAACAGATGAAAACGGCAATGAGTTCTCAAAAGAGATCGATCCTTATAAAGTGAATCCGACAGATTCGGATTTTACAGAATTTGCCGCATTGTGCTCGTATATCCGTGACACTGAGGGTATTGCTGATGAAGCTATGCAGGCAGTAGATGGAGTAGCCCCTTATGATATCTTTGAGAAAAAGAATTATCTGTCAGAGCTGAATGGCTCCATAAACAACTTTCAGATGGTGGGAGTAAGTACACTTGGAGCAGAGCAGCTTCTTTCTCACATAAACAGGCTTATGGAAGTAATGATGACTTCCGGCGTGGGGACAGGCATTTCTCCTGAGCCTGTAGAAAATGCAACAACATTTGCAGGTGCTAAGGTATGGGGAGATACAGGCAGCTTTGGTATGTTTTCAGGGATAAGATTTCAGGCTGTCAGCTATCAGGGGGCACTTTCAATTGATGGGGCACAAAAACCAGTAGAAATAAGGGATAATGAAGATTTAGATGAAGTTGTTACACCTCTTGGTGGAATGAGTTCCATACCTGTTGGTAATATGAGCTATGTCATGACTGCATCGGAAGTTTTTAAGCCGGGTCTGGATAATCCGATCGTCAGAGTACATGTAGGAGGCAAAGATATCGATGTTAACATAAATGAAGTGGATCCAAAGAATGCCTCAGCTGTTGAGATGTTTGCATGCTGTCAGTATGCAGATGCTCATGATACAGGTACCGGATATACTTTTGGGAGCTACAGTGTGTTAAAAGGGGTCACTGATCCACTTGGGAAATCAGAGTATACTTCACTTGATGAGGCTATTTCCAAAAAGAGCAATTGGAACGATGCAATTTCTGGTTCGAAGGCTTCCTTTACAAAAGAGCAGACTGGTGAAAAATATGATGCGTCAATCCTTTTGAAAATGCTGGAAGAGACTGCAGGCCTATTTGCTTCGCAGAGTGGCGATAAAGATCTTGGAGAGCTGACGGATGAAGAATGGGAAAAACTCCTTGCAGATACAGATAAAGCGATAGATGAGGCAAAGGAGACTGCTATAGATAATAAGCAGCAGGAAGAGACAAAAGCAGAACACGTAAAGCGGCTCATAGCTGAGAACTATGAAAACGGTAAGATACAGAAAGCTATGGACGGATATGAGTTTATGAAGATGCAGGGTGAGTTAATTGAGAGTAACGTTGAGAAGCTCAGGCAGAATCAGAAGACTACCCGTGAAAGACTTCTTGAACAGGATCCCAATGCTGCCAGCAAATGGTATATGTATGATGGTAGCAGTAAACGCTATTCCTTTGATGAGTTCTGTAAGTTCATGGACGCTAAGGACGCCGAGATGCGTGCCAATGCTCCAGAATGGAGAAATCCATATCTTGAGGTGGCAAACTATTACTTGAACAAAAGGAAGGTATGATTCAAAGTGAAAAAGTACGCACTAAACAAGAAAACAATTATTATCTCTATTTGCTGTGGAGTGATAATTGCAATTATAGGTCTTGTTATTAATGCATTTAATCGACAGTATAATCCAAATGGAATCAGCAGTCTGTTAAATATAACTATTGATAAGAATCAGCCACAAGAATATATTGGCGAACTTGATGGCTATGAAATATATGTCAAAAATCTTAAAACAGATTATTCTCAAGTTGAGGATATCAGAAAGAGGCATGAAGAAATTGGGAATTTGACTGGAGATGAGAAACTATCAGGTTTTTCAAAAGAAGATCATATTATTCCAATAATAACTCTTTGCATCTGTTTTGATAAGAAAAAATGGGTTGCACCAAGATCTCTTTTCGATATGTTTGGGAAAGTTCATCCAAGGATAGCGGAGTACGTTGATGACTATAGACTCAATCTGATATCTCCCGACGAAATAGAAGGTTTTGAGAAGTTTTCATCAGAACTTGGCGCAATCATGGAGTTCATACACATTTCAGATGACAAGGAAAAGCTTCGTGATATAATTAAGGCAACAGGAAAAAACTCTACAAGAAATATGGCATTATAGATTGATATGTAATTGCAACATCAATCCGGACAGGAAATAATCCTGTCCGGATTTTTAAAAAAGGAGAGAAACAGCTATGTTGGAAGTTGGAACAAAGGCACCTGCATTTGAACTGCCTGATCAGAACGGAGTAATGCACTCTTTGGAAGAGTACAGGGGCAAGAAGGTAATACTGTACTTTTATCCAAAGGATAACACATCAGGATGTACCAAGCAGGCTTGCGGTTTTTCTGAGAGATATCCCCAATTTACAGAGAAGGGTGCAGTGGTACTTGGAGTAAGCAAAGATACTGTAGCTTCCCACAAGAAGTTTGAAGAAAAGTATGGTCTGGCATTTACCCTGCTTGCTGATCCGGAGCGCAAGGTAATAGAGGCGTACGATGTTTGGAAAGAAAAGAAGAACTATGGGAAAGTATCCATGGGTGTTGTCAGGACAACATACCTTATTGATGAGGATGGTATTATCATAAGAGCAAATGATAAGGTTAAGGCTGCTGAGGATCCAGAAAAGATGCTGGGAGAACTTTAATGAGGATAATTCTTTCCCCTGCCAAAAAGATGAATGTTGATACTGATACGCTTGAGCACCAGGGACTTCCGATTTTTCTTGACCAGACACAGGAGATTCTTGACTGGCTAAGAAAACAGTCTGGTACTGATTTGCAGAAACTCTGGGGATGTAATGACAAGATTGCGGAGCAGAATATTAGGCGCATAAAAGAAATGGATCTACACAAGAGGCTGACTCCAGCGATACTGTCCTATGAAGGTATTGCATATCAGTACATGGCTCCGGCTGTTTTTGAAGACAGCTGTTTTGACTATGTTCAGGAACATTTGCGCATATTATCAGGCTTTTATGGCGTTCTTAAACCAATGGATGGAGTAACGCCTTACAGGCTTGAAATGCAGGCAAAAGCGGCTATTGGTGGATGCAGAGATCTTTATGAACTCTGGGGTTCAAAGCTATATGATGAAGTTAGAGATGCCTCAGGAGTGATCATTAATCTTGCTTCAAAGGAATATTCCAAATGCATTGAAAAGTACTTAAAATCAGATGACTGTTACATAACAGTTACATTTGGAGAGATGGTAAATGGAAAACTGGTGACCAAGGGTACTTATGCTAAAATGGCAAGAGGAGAGATGGTAAGATTCATGGCTGAGAACAAGATCACTGAACCAAAAAAAATCAGTAGGTTTGACAGACTTGGCTATGTATACAGGGAAGATCTCTCAGGTGATACAGAAATTGTGTTTGAAAGACGAGGATGAGATGCAATGAGTAAGTGGTTCGAGAAGATAATGCAGCGCCTTGGTAAAAGGGAGATGATAATCATTTCATCTGTCATTTTTGCCATTGCTTTTGCAATCATTCTGATAATGGCTTTCATAAAAGGATCCAATGGGGATGTAAGTGAGGAAACGGTTATTGGCGAAGAAGCGCAAAACGCAGCAGTGGGTGAGGAGGACCTGCCTGTCGTCGAGACAGCAACCGAAGGAACTAAGTCTGAATCGACTCCGGATACAACTGTACTTGCCAAAAAGGAAGGCGCAAAGGACGGATATCTTAATAGGTGTGTATTTCTCGGAGATTCAAGAACAGTTGCAATGGTCAACTACGGCTTTTTCAACGATGATGCCGCTTTAGCACAGATTGGCATATCGCATCCCTCATTTGCGTCTAATAAATTCATCAACAATGCTGGTAAAGAATATACTTTAAAAACTTATCTGGCATCTCACCAGGCTCCAGTCATTTATATTCTTTTGGGAGTAAATGGTATCAACGATCCCAGTGAAACGCATTATCGTGATACATTTGTTTCGCTTATAGACAAAGTGGCTGAGATGGCGCCTAATTCCAATCTTGTACTTGTGGCAATAGGTCCCGTTGATGATAACGGAATCTATAAAAATAGTGTCCAGAATGCATGGATAGACAAATACAATGATTTTTTGCTTGAAACTGCAAAGGAGAAACATATTTTTTATCTCGATATTGCAGAAGTTCTCAAAGGATCTGATGGGCAGGTTAAGTCTGAGTATAACGGCGGGGACGGACTTCATTATTCCGGAAAAGGATGTGAGGCGATATTCAGGTACATAGTAGAGCATCCTGTACCTCAAATATCCGATGAGGGCGAATATGTAGTTAAGTATATCAAGCCTGATCCAAACAGGATCAAGGTTACCATGGGTGACGAATCGGGTATCGACGAAGGTAAACTTCAGGATCTTATGGACATGATGATTGGAACTCCAGAAAATCAGGCTGTCTCAGATTCAAGCACTGAATCAAGTGAGTTGACAGAAGAGGAACTGCGTCTACTAGAAGAGGAAGAAGAGAGAAAGAAAGCGGAAGAGGAAGCTAAAAAGAAGGCTGAGGAAGAGGAAGCCAAAAAGAAGGCTGAAGAAGAGGAAGCCAAAAAGAAGGCTGAGGAAGAGGAAGCTAAAAAGAAGGCTGAGGAAGAGGAAGCTAAAAAGAAGGCTGAGGAAGAGGAAGCCAAAAAGAAGGCTGAGGAAGAGGAAGCTAAAAAGAAGGCTGAGGAAGAGGAAGCTAAAAAGAAGGCTGAGGAAGAGGAAGCAAAAAGGAAGGCTGAAGAAGAGGAAAGAAAGAAGGCCGAAGAAGAGAAAGAAAAGTCCGAAGCAGAGGAAGATGAATCCAAAGAGGAAGACAAGGATAAAAGCGGACAGGGCAGCAGTGAGGAAACTGAAAAAGAAGAATCATCTGGTCAGTCTGAGGGCGATACCGGAAATCAGCCGGAAGGTGAATAAGAAGATAACGAAGAGGAAAGCTCAAAAAAGGAAGCTAGAAAAATACTAGCTTCCTTTTATGTAGTAGCGAGAGGGGGACTTGAAGCAATTCTCCCTCTGTAAACCCAGTAAATAAGCGGGGTTGTGATGCCATCCTTTTGAAAAGTATTCAAAAAGTATTCAAATACAGCTCGTTATGTTCCGCATTATACTGGTGATTAAGATAGCCTTGTGCATCAAAATCGAGAGTTTGAAATTTTTTCTGTAAATATGGGTATTCTATGATAATTTAGATTTATGAGGGAGCAATCAGACTGGTTGCTTCCTTTTTCTGACTATATATTTATTAAAGATATAAGTCAATATCAGTTTGTGATTGTACCAAGGATTGTAGTATGATTATTTGCAGATGCAATCGATAAATCGGGATTTGATGCTGAAGCATCACCGACAAGGAGAAAAAATGCGTGTTTGTATTATGACACTGGGTTCTCGCGGCGATGTGCAACCTTATGTAGCATTGGGAAAAGAATTGATTAAGCGCGGCCATACCGCCGTAATTTGCACTGGAGGAAGTTTCCGGCAATTCGTAGAAGAAAACGGTGTTGAGTTTAAGGAAACAACCAGTGATCTGATGGCAATCGCTGAAACGCCGGAAGGCAAAGCAATTTTGGAACATCCTGTAAGAAACATGGGACTTGCGCTTCGTTATTCCAAAGAAGTTATCAATCCGGCCTTTCGGAAAACCCTGGATGATTTCTATACCGCAGCTAAGGGCTCGGATATGATTGTGTACCATCCAAAAGCGATGGGTGCGGTAGATATGGCGATAAAGTTAGAGATTCCTTGCGTTAGTATGCCCCCAGTTCCTTTAATTTTTCCTGTCTACGAATTTGCCAATCTTGCGGTTACACATAAAAACCTCGGTTCAGTGTTAAACAAGCTGTCGTATAAAGTGAATGAGAAAGCGGAAGCTTCCCAAATAAAGGAGATCAACGATTTTCGGGAGAAAACGCTGGGACTTAAAAAACGCAGGGTTGGAATCTACGCCTATACGAATGGAACGAATAACATTCCTATTATATACCCGATAAGCCCCAAACTATTTCCTGACGTCAAGAGCTGGGATGGACAGGTTTTCCTGCCCGGATTTCTGTATTTGGACACGGACGAAGAGCTTTCTAATGAGCTTACAAACTTCTTAAATGAGGGCGAGAAGCCTATCGTTGTGACTTTCAGCAGTATGCCTCTCTTAGAGCCTGTGAGATTTATGACCAAACTGTCGCAGGCTCTTGAAAAGGCCAATGAAAGGGCTATCATTCTGACCGGGAACAGTGGTATTACTGGAAAAAGCAGCAGAACTAACCTGTTTATTAAATCGGCACCCCACTCACTGCTGTTTCCCTATGCAAAAGGAGTGATACATCACGGCGGCGTGGGAACGATGGCTGCGGCATTGAAAGCAGGCGTACCCCAGCAGATCATTCCGTTTTCGGTAGATCAGCCCTTTTGGGCGGAACGGCTGTACAAATTGGGGTACGGACTCAAACCATTGAGGGAAAAAACACTTTCTTCTGATGATTTAGTTAATGCTTTTATCCAGATGGATGCTCGTGAGGTTCAGACAAAAGCTAAACAGCTTGCCTCAGAGCTTCATGTTGAAAATGGAAACGAAAGAGCTGTGGAATACCTAGAAGGATTGAAATAGATAAATTCAAATTTGCACAAACAACCTCTATCCCAAATGAGATAGAGGTTTAAATCATTAATCTGAAAATCTGCCAGGATACATGATTGATAGCTCACCGCGAACTCTTCCCCAGTTTCTGATTGGCATTGTCCACTTCTTTGTAATCTCAAATGTAGCAAGATAAAGAGCCTTCATCAAAGCCTGTGAGCTTGGAAATACTGATCTTTGCTTGTTCAGCCTGCGATAGCATGAATTCAGACTTTCAATTGCATTGGTCGTGTAAAAAGCAGTTCTTACATCCATCGAGAACTTGAAAATCGGGGTGATTACATCCCAGTTGTCGTGCCAGCGATTCATTGCATGAGGGTAAAGAGGTTGCCATTTCTTAGTTACTTCATCTAATCGCTTAAGAGCGGCTTTTTCATCAGAAGCGGTATAAATTGTCTTAAGGTCTTTAGCAAAGGCTTTCATATCCTTATTGGCGACATACTTGAGAGTATTTCTTACCATGTGGACAATACAGCGCTGATGCTCTGTGCTAGGAAAAGCAGCTTGAATAGCTTCTTTAAGCCCCGTGAGACCATCTGAACAAAGAATAAGGATATCCTGTACTCCGCGGTTTTTGAGGCTGTTTAAAACACTAAGCCAGTACTTGCTGCTTTCATTTTCTCCAATCTCGATGGAAAGAACCTCTTTCATTCCATCTTCGTTGATTCCTAAAACTATGTATGCAGCGAGTTTGCTGACAATCCCGTCATTACGAACAGAAAAATGAATAGCATCAATGAAAACGATGGGATAAACCGCTGATAATGGGCGATTCTGCCAATCCTCAATCTGAGGCATCATCTTATCAGTGATGTCAGAGACCATGCCTTCACTTATCTCAAAACCATAGATTGATTCAATCATTTCAGAAATCTGAGTAGTTGTCATTCCCTTGGCATACATTGCGATAACCTGATCTTCAATGCCAGAAATATCTTTCTGTCTCTTTTTTACTACAGTAGGCTCAAATGTACTGTTTCGATCCTGTGGAACATCAACTTCGAACTCTCCATACTTGCTTCTTACAGTCTTTGGCTTGGTTCCGTTACGATAATTGGGCTCATCATCACGCTCATACTTTTCATAGCCCAGATGCTCATTCATTTCCGTTTCAAGCATCGATTGAATGGTTCCGGAAAGAAGATCCTTAAGTGCTTCCTGGATATCATCAGCTGTCTGGATATCATACTCATCAAGCAATCCTTGGATAACTGCCTTCTTTCCTTCTGTCATTGGTTTCGGTTTGTAAACATCTCTTTTCTTGTTTGCCATTATAAAAGGCCTCCCTTGATAATAAAAATTTTATCATAGAAGACCTTTATAATTGCCTTATATTAAATTTACAGAGATTTTTTCAAACTCTCTCAAAATCGGTAATGATTATATCTTTGCTCTTTGTATGTGAATAATCGCAGTAATCTGTAAAATCGGTACCGAGCAAGGCAATGCTGAATATCCTGCCATTATTCTGAACGACATCTCTGACAAGCAAAAACTTGAAATCAACTTTTCTTCCGATTATGGTAAAATTCTTGATCATCAGCGGAATTCCATATGACTCATTGGAAACTGAACTATAGGGTAATTTATTAGCGCCTGTCTTTACCAAATTGTCCAAGTATTTGTATAAATCAGAATCAGTATTCTTAATAATGGCACTTGGCGATAATGCTGAAAAAGAAGCTCCTAAATCAAAAACAAATGGAATCTCTCTGTCAAAGGTTGGTAATGTGTTTTCGTCACAGATATAATGATAACCATTACCAACTCTTACTTTTATCAGTTTAATCAAAGCAGAAATCCCCCATCTATATTTGATAATCCTCCAATCCAGGAGCAACCCATAGGTTTATACTTGGAATAAAATAAATCCTCAAATGATTTGTTATATCCGTAGCCTTCAACATAACAATAAACTGTATAGGTATCATTCCCTCTTGAGGCGATAAAGTCATGCTCCCCGTGCAGATTTAAGTATTCAGAGGTATCAACCGTCCATGGGGTATCATAGAATACAATTCCATTTTCAATATGAGATTTAGGCTCTGTTATTGATGCAACCATATTGGCCTCCTCTCTTTTGCTTGTAGCAAAATTGTGATCCATCTACCTATAATATATCAAAATTGACCTTTGATTTCTATATAATCATTGCCCTTCACAAAAATGTGGCCTGCCAGAAGGTAGACCACATACACGTGAGCAATATTCTAAATTTTTACAACCACGTCACTCGCGGAGGTTAAACATACCAGGTTTGTTATAGCACTAACAAAGGGCAAGCTCTTTGCTCACTTCGATTGTAAAATATTGCGAAGCAAATTCAATATAAAACAGAATAATTTCATTAAAGTTTCATGCATTATGAGTCAGCTGCTATTGCAAAAAATTCAAAACACCCTGGTTCGTCTGGTTTGCTTGCGCAAGGATAGATTGTCCTGCCTGAGCTAATATGTTTTCATTTGAAAAACGGACCATCTCAGTGGCCATATTAGTGTCACGAATTAAAGATTCGGCAGCTTGAGTATTCTCTACAGTGTTTCCTTCCCTTTTGACAGTATGTTCCAACCTGTTCTGCTGTGCACCAATATCGCTCCGCATTCTCGAAACAATATTCAAAGCTCCTTTGGCGGATTCTATGGTGTCACGGGCAAAATCACCAGTCAATACACTAACACCTTTTATTCCAAGAACTTCCGTGTCCATATATTCAAATTCAAGCCACATCCCGTCATCAGGTTCTGCTCCAGACTGTATCCAGAATTTGTTTTTATTTTTGATGTCATCTTCAGGTTCATCTTCAGGTTCATCATCAGGTTCTGGCTCGTTCTTTTCAAACAGGCTCATGTATGTATATACAATGTCTTCAGTGTTTATATAAGCAGCTGCAGTAATGGTATCACCATAATCTGGTTTCATTGACTTTATTAGATCATATGTCTTACTTCCAGTAATCCCTGAATCTATCAAAATACTGTATGCTGAATTAAGAAACATACATGCACTATTCCTAACTCTATATGCATTCTGATCTCTGAATGCGTAACTAAAATACATCATTCCTGCTGCCGAACCAACAGCTACATTATTGACACCATAGTCACCGTGCTCAGCTATCCATCTTTGATTTCCTGAAATGATACACGCTTGGTGATACTCGCTTAATGCATCATAGGCATTATAGTAGGATATTTGAGAACTCCCCATAGTAAGATATCTTTTTCCTTCTTCCATGTATTGCTCGTAATCTGGATTTGGGCAGTATTCATAAAATGCTTCGCAATTTTTTAGTATTGTTTCCCTATTGGAAAATAGATTGTTTTTTACATCATCATTCCAACTGTAAATTCTTACTCCGTCCCAATCGGATAATTGAAAAGCGTTAAGCATTATAACCGAATTGCTCAAAGAAGTAATAAAAGTATTCGCGTCTTTTTGTGATAAGATTTGCCCATTGCTCAAAGTAATAGCGCTATCTACAGTTCTTAATGAGCCAGAAAGAAGTTCTTGTAAAGCAATATCGTATGTTATTTCTCCTGGCTCCGGCTCTGGCTCTGGTTCTGGTTCAGGCTCCGCTTCCTGGAGCTTATGTCCAAATATTAAATGCTCATTAAAAGTAGTTGTATCCGAAACTCTATCTATTTCTTTAAGAATTTGATTTATCTCAGCTTGAATAGCTTGCCTATCATTGATATCATTTGTATCATTTGAAGCCTTAACCGCTAATTCCGTGATTCTATGCAACATTCCGCTTACTTCGTCTAATGCTCCATCGGCAACCTGAAGCAATGAAATTCCATCTTGAGTATTGGCAATGCCTTGATTAAGCCCTCTAATCTGTCTCCTCATCTTTTCTGATATCGCGAGACCGGCAGCATCATCGGCTGCTCTGTTAATTTTATAGCCGGATGATAGCTTCTCTGAGGATTTAGCAGTAATGCCAGTAGTAATATTTAGTTGACGATTGGCATTCCTTGCAGCCAGGTTGTGCGAAATAACCATGCTCATCACCTATTTCAAATAATATCTCAATATGTATATCGAAAGAAAAAAGTAGAATATTAGTTATAACTAATATATCTGTGTTGGATTATTATTCTGATAGAAAACCATCTTTACAATTTAGAACATCTTCATTATTAAATCAGGTATTGCCACAGAAGGTTGTAGCTGAAATGATGGGACATTCTGGGAGAGTAAACGATATGAATTATAACTACTCAATAGCTGAAAGATCAGAAAAGAAGCGAGCTTTAGAAACAGTGTTCCCAAGTGTTCCCAATATTGAGGACTATAGATCAAGAATAAAAAAGACGAGAAACGCTTAAAAATAAGCATTTCTCGTTCTTTAAACCTAGTAGCGAGAGGGGGACTTGAACCCTCGACACCGCGGGTATGAACCGCGTGCTCTAGCCAGCTGAGCTACCTCGCCATATGTGCCTGCTCATTGGAGCCGACTAAGATAATATAACGCGAAACCACCCATATTGTCAACAACTAATTTACGATTTTTATTCATTTTCATTTCGACAACATCCTGTGTTAGTATAATCTATAGAATCATTGGTGGGAGCAGAGTATGAAAGAGAAACTATTAACCTTGTCACAGCTATGCAAAGAGCTGTCCATATCTTATGCAACAGGCCGTAACTGGCTGAGACTTGGTAAGATCATTCCCACTTCTAGCGACTCTGGAGTACCACAGTTTAGCATTTCATATGTAACTAATTTAAAAAAAGATTTAGGGGCCTGCAACAATTCATCACTTAAGAGCCGCAGGAACAAGAAATATAAATCCGGCTTTGGCTTATATGAATCCTACGTTTCCAAATCTTCTCCAAACATCGGGGCAGTATCAGAAATTGTAAATTATATAAAAGATAATGAAATTGAAGTGACAGAAGAGATACTTTTAGCACTTCTTTTTGACTGTGCGGACAAACTTATAAAAGACAAGTACAAAGAAGAAAACGGTATCTATTGCCAAATAAATTATCTTGATGTAGACAAAGACTGCTTTGCTAAACTTTCAAAGTCTCACCCAGATCTCTTTTCTTCAAACTATATTTACATTCCCACAGAGGATACCCTTGGACTTCTCTACATCTCTTTACGTAATCTTAAGAACAGGAAAGAGAAAGGCGCATATTACACCCCAACTGAGGTTGTGAACAGCCTTATCAGCAATCTCTTTTCCGAAAAAGACATCAAATCAAAAGAGATAATCGATCCCTGCTGCGGTACAGGAAATTTCATTCTGCAGCTTCCAGAGGATGTAAAAAGTGAAAATGTTTATGCCAATGATATCGACGATATAAGCGTAAAGCTGGCAAGGATCAACTACGCTCTTAAGTACGACTTAAGTGATAGAGACATGGTCCTGCGTCATATTACTCAGTCTGATTTTCTCCTTGATAATGGCGAAAAGAAATACGACATTATCCTTGGTAATCCCCCCTGGGGGAGCGAAGAGCCCTACGACGATTTCGTTGAAAGAGCATTAAAAAACCTTAAGGAAAATGGACATCTGTCCTTTGTGCTTCCCGAGTCCATACTAAGCGTGAAATCTCACAAAAAGATCAGGCAGTTCATGATGTCATCCTGCAGGCTAAGGTACGTGGAGTATCTTGGCGAAGCCTTCCATGGGGTGCAGTGTCCATCCATCATTCTGCATGCGCAGGTTACTAAAGAAAGATTTACCACTAAAGGCCTTGTGGTAAATGATGGAATAAATACTTTTACCATAGACACTGACCGCGTCGTATCAGCTGATTCTCTGAGCCTTAAGATAACTGATAAAGAGTACGCGCTGATCAAAAAGATAATGGATGCTAAAAACAAGGTTACACTTAAGAACAACGCTCTTTTTGGCCTTGGAATAGTAACCGGCAACAACAAGAGATTCATTTCAACAGAAAAAACTTTTGACAATGAGCCGGTACTAAAGGGAGCGGATATTGAGAAATTCAGATACAACGTTCCAAAGTACTATATCTCTTTTACACCGTCTAGCTTCCAGCAGGTGGCGCCAGAGCATATCTACAGGGCAAAAGAAAAACTTCTGTACAAATTTATTAGTAGTGACCTGGTATTTGCCTATGACGATACAGGGATATTGTCCTTAAATAGCTGTAATATCCTGATTCCGCAGATTCCGGGGCTTTCTATAAAGTACGTGTTAGCAGTCCTTAATTCCAGCGCTGCGCAGTTTGTCTATTCTAAGATGTTTGGCTCTGTTAAGGTGCTTCGTTCCCACCTTGAGCAGATTCCAATCCCTGTTGTGGATGACAGAAAACAAAATGAGCTTATCGAACTTGTTGATGATATCATCAAAGGTACAGATCCTCATCAGAAAAAAATGAAAATGCTGGATAAAAAGATATCAGATTTATATGGCCTTTCTGAAGCTGAATACCAGATGATAAAGACCGCTTTAAAGTGAGATGTTTTGTGCAATATCTAGGCAGAAACGCTTCGATGAATGAGATATAATCCATTAGTACAGGAATTTAATCTCATTTATCGGAGTGTGTTTTTATGAAGACAGATAAGATCACAGTAGATCAAAATACAAACGTACCATTCAACAACAATGTAGATTACTGCGTGGGTACAGGGCGTCTTGGCCTTGCACTGACAGAGGAATATTTAAAAGAGCTTGAGTTTGTTCAGGACATGATCGGCTTTTCTTATATAAGAGGTCATGGCCTTTTTTGCGATGATGTTTCAATCTATCACGAGTATGAGGAAGATGGAGTAACAAAAGTAGAGTACAACTACACTTACATTGACAGGATCATTGACAGCTTCCTGAGGCTCAATATCCGCCCATACTTAGAACTTGGCTTTATGCCAGAAGAGCTTGCAAGTGGCACCCAGACTGTATTTTACTGGAAGGGCAACACAACACCTCCCAAGGACTACAAAAAATGGACAGATATGGTGATAGCTCTTTTGAAACACCTTAAGGGCAGATACGGTGAAGAAGTGACCTCGTGGCCGATAGAAGTCTGGAATGAGCCAAATCTTCCAGGATTTTGGTATGAAGCTGACATGGAGGAGTACTTTAAGTTGTTTAAAGAGACCTTCACTGCCATAAAAGCCTATGACAGCCGTTTTAAGATCGGAGGACCTGCCATTTGCGGAGTAAAAGATGCTGAGTGGATCAAGGCGTTTCTTGATTTTTGCAAAAAAGAAGGCATCCGTCCCGACAGGATAACCAGGCACCACTACACGGTGGAATTCCCTGAAAGAGTAGGACACTGCGACTATTCAAAGCTTCAGGACCCCAAAGAGCGCTTTGAAAATCTTAAGTCCACAAGGGACATCGTGGATTCCTTTGAAGAATTTAAGGATCTTCCGATCCATCTTACTGAGTTCAGTACTTCTTACACTCCTAAGGGCGTCATCCACGATACCAATATAAATGCAGCTTACCTGGCGCAGCAACTTTCGAGGCTTGGTGATATGCACGAGGCTTATTCCTACTGGACATTTGGAGATGTGTTTGAGGAGCAGGGCGTTCCTACATCTCTTTTCCATGGGGGCTTTGGCCTTGTGGCAGCAGGTAATATCCCTAAGCCAACATTCTGGACCTTTTACTTTTTTAAGCAGCTTAAGCTCTATGGCAGCGACTGTGTTTACAGAGATGACAATGCTGTGATAGTAAAGGGCGATTGCGGTTATGCGGGAATTCTATGGAATATAGATGGTGATGATACGGAAAAAGAAATCGCACTTCCTATAAAGGATGGGGAGGAGCAGTCACTTATTGTTAAGACAGTAGATGAGGAGACAACCAATCCTCTAAAGCTTTGGCATGACTTAGGAGAGCCTGCTTATCCGACAAAAGAGGAAACAGAACTTATAAAAAGCGCTTCCTATCCTGCAGTATCAAGCAGTATAGTAGCGCCTTTAGATGGTTTGGCTGATATTAAGATCTCAGTTAAGAGAAACGGTGTAGTTTACTTTACCCTCTCAAAAAGGAATTTTACGCCTGACAGGGGATACGACTACGACAGGGTTATTTCTTTTCACTGATCGCCTGGAGTAAAAATCAGACCTTACGCAGTAGGAGTTCAACCACAAAACCGTTATCGTTGTAGTATTCCATTCCGCCGCCCTGTTTGTTCATATACATCTTGCATAGGAACAGGCCAAGGCCGTACCCGGATTTACCTGCTGAGTTCTTGCCTCGGTAGTATTTTTCTGAGATAAGAGGAAGGTCGCTATCTGGAACACCCGGGCCTTCATCGCGGATCTTTATCTTGATAAAGCTTCCTGCTTTGCCATTTTCCATGAGGATGTCTTTAGTCTGTGAAAAAGTTACTGTAATGTCTGTTCCGGCGTATTTGGCAGAATTACTGATAATGTTTTCAATAACCTGATCCATTCTCTGTCTGTCCATGTAAACCAGGCAGGGATGGATATGGTTTTCCATAATGATATTTCCAAAGGAAGAAAGGCTTTTTATCCGATCCTCCAGGATCACGGTGCTCTCTTCACTGACTGTAACTTCGATTTTTTCTATATCTTCAAGACTTGCATGCATCACATCGCTCAAAAGGGAGCTTACGCTCCCTGCCTTGGCGTTAATGGTCCTGATCTTATCAAGAGTATCAGAGTATTCGGCAGTGTCTTGTTCATCCGCTTCTTTTATTTTCCTTGAATACTTAAGATCTAAAACTTCGCAGGTTGCACCTATAACAGCAAGAGGAGTCTTTATGTCATGGCTAAGGCCCTGGATCAGCTCTTTTCTTGCAATCTCACCTTTTCGCTCCCTGTCGATAGATAGCTTTACCTGTTCCCTCATCATGTCGTAGCCTTCAACGAAGCTTCCGAACATGTTGGTCTTTCTGATGGGAAGAGGCTTATCAAGATCGCCCTTTGCGATATCAGTGGCGAAATCCTTAAGCTCTTTTATTGGCTTTAAAAAGACTTTGTACATGTAGAACAATAGAAGATATCCGGCCAAAAGGACAGCGCCCCAAAGAATTGTTGCGGCAGTCATAAACTGACTTCTTGCACTTATGAAGTTTTCTTCCTTGTCATTGAAGGCAACTTTTCCAATGTACTTACCGTCTACTTCAAGGTCAAGGATAAGAGCGCCACTTGAGTAAAGAGAAGCCAGTTCCGGGTCATTTATTTCTTTTGAGAGTATGATCTGACAGGAGTATTTTTCCTCAGCGAAAGTTTCGGGCATTCCATTTTCAATATCCTGCTCTACTTGGTAAAGAAGGTCATTATAATAAACGATATCTCTTTTGCCATAAGCAGTTTTGCGGCTTAAGTGGCAGAAGAATACCAAAATGATCAGCATGAATATTGAAAAAGAAATGAATATCCGTCTTAAACTTTTCATGATAGCTCTAAAATATATCCCGTTCCCCAGACAGTCTTAATAAGTTTTGGCTCGTTGGGATTTTCTTCAATCTTTTCCCTGAGTTTCCTGATATGTACGTTGAGAGTACTGTCACTAAAGAAAGTATCTCCCCACACTTCGTCAAAGAGAACTTCCTTTTTTACGATGGTGTCGTGGTGCTTGTAGAGACAGTCAAGAAGCGCATATTCCTTGGCTTTTAAGGAAATGCTATGGCCCTTTATGACCACGGACATTGTAGGATAGTCCATGTAAAAGCTATTATCCTCACCGCTATCAGAAGGCGCAGGATCAGAAACTCCGTTCTGGCCAGCTTCTTTCATCTGGGCAATGCGCTTTAGATTTACCTTGACCTTTGCAAGAAGGACAGACAGGCTATAGGGCTTTTTGACGTAGTCATCGCCGCCTATGGAAAGAGCTATAAGTATATCGTCGTCGCTTTGCCTGGCACTAATAAAGAGTATTGGAAGCTGCATGTCTTTCCTTAGCTTTTTACAGACATCAAAACCTGATCCATCTCCTAAATTGATATCAAGAAGGATCAGGTCAGCGGTGTTTCCATCTTCAAAGAAAGCAAGGCAGGATGCGGCGCTTTCTACATACTGCGTAGAAACGTCAAACATCCTGAAATACTCCGCCGTCATTTTTGCAAGTTCAATTTCATCATCCACAATAAGACAGTTGTAATGCATAATTTATCTCCGTATGGATTATTGTAACATAATCATACTATTCTTCGGTGATCATCTTCACAGGTTCAAGACCTTTTAACCTGCGGCCTATAAGAGCGGAGGTGATAAGGGCAACGCCAATGATAATGACTGCTGTGAAAAGATATGATACAGGAGCTATCTTAAAGTCTATCCTCTTAAATCCAAATATCATAAATGTGCCGACCATGAGCTTGCTTCCAAGGGAAGGAGACAGCACAAGACCTAAAGCTACACCAATAAGAATTGAAGGAATATTGGACAGCATGACCTGAAGGATCAGGTCTTTTGAGGTAAAGCCTAAAGCTTTGCTTACACCAAGGTTTCTCCACTGCTTATTGATATTTGTGCGAACGATCAGGGATTCTACAAAGGCCACGATCAGGATCGTAAGTAGGCTTACAAAGTAGGCAAAGAGCTTGATACCGATGGTGATAAGGCCCACAGTCTGGTGAGCTGCAACCTGATAATCAGTTACAGTAACCTCTGGATAAACATCTTTAAATTCTTCTTCAAATTCAGCAAAAGAAACACCCTTTTTAAGCTGCACACAAACCTGCATTGACTCAGGAACAGTAGTGACCTTAGTAAGGCCATCGATTGTCATAAAGGCCATCATCCCCATGTTGTTCATGGTCTGGCAGATACCGCATACAATGAAGGATTCATCAGCCATATCGTTTCTTACAGTCACAACGTCTCCAAGGGAAACACCAAGTCTTGATGCTGCATTTGTTGCCAGCATGACTTCGTTGGGGTGTTTTGGCCAGCGGCCCTCTATAATGGATCCTCCAATGATGTTTGAGGTGTCTGAAAAGGACCTGGTTGTGATATTCTGCTTGTTCTTTTTATGAGAGTAGTTTACGCCCATCCAGATCTCTCGCCTGGTATTTTCAACGGTTTTCATGGCGCTTACAGTTTCTTCCATGCTCTCATCACCAGAGAAAAATGCATCATAAACATCAAAACCGCCAATGTTAAGAACGCCTTCATCATTGCCAAAAGTGTCAGTCATTCCAAAGGCCACCACTGACGAAATGGAGAGGATCATCATGATGAAGATTATTCCAAGCTGGTTTTTAAATCTTCCAAAAGTATCCTTAAGTGACAGTGTCACTGCGATGGGAAGATTAGTCTTATCGAAGGAAAAGAGATTCTTCTTGTAATTGTGGGTGTTAACGCCGCCTCTAAGCGCTGAAAGGACGCTGACCTTACTGTATTCCCGTCCGAGCAGGAGAGTAAGACATGCTACAACCAGGCAAAATCCCAGGAAGACTGAGAGTACCACTATAGTGTTTACTGGTTGATTCCATGTAAGCCCAAGAGTGATAAGGATAAGTATCCCGATCTTATCAAGAAGAAGGACACCAACAAGGATTCCTACTGCTGCGCCAAGCCCCGAGATCATAAGGAGCTGGAACAACAGGATAAGTACCAGTTCCCTGACTGTATAGCCGGAAGCTTCCATGATGGCTGTGTTTTTCATGTTGGTCATGATGAAGTTCTTTACGCTGAAGTTGATGATAACGATGGCTATAGCAAAGATGATCACAGCGAAAAGAAATATCAGTGCCACGAAAACAAATGGAAGTATCATGGAACCGGTCTTCATAAGTTCTGCAGGGAGGACATTAGTACCTGGCATCTCAAAATCCGGATTTGCTTTAGAATAGTCATTGTACCAGTTAAGGAGCTCATCACCTATGGTGTCTGAGAGCTTATTAGTATCGATATGTTTCTTTTTGGCAGTGTCAGTCAGCTGAGTCTTTATGTACCTGCTGTCATATGCACCCTTTGGGTTTTCGAAGCGCAGGGTTTCGTACATCCTGTCAGATACATATATCTTGTAGGTTCCCATGTTCATTGGCGAGCAAAAGAGATTATCCTCGTTGTAGCCTGCAACCTTAAAGTCATAGACGTTGTCGCCAATCTTCATCTGAAAGGTGGATCCTATTTTAAAAGCTGAGGATAGAGAGATTGGAATAACTACGTCGTCTCCGGAAAAATCTGAAGCATCAATACTCATAGTCTGGATCTTTTGTGGCTTTTCATAGCTACTAATAAACAGGGGGTATTCAATCCAGTTTTTGCTCCCTTTTAGTCTGTACTTTGAGCTGCAGTCAAGATATTCCTCCACTTCATAGTTTTTTAAATATACATTACCTTTTATCAGTTCTTCTATCTTTTCGATGGCTGGCTCAGAGTATCCTGTGATAATAAAGATATCAGCGGCATTTATCTTTTCCATGTTGGTGTCGATGACTTTTCCGGTGTCAGCAAGAAATGAAGCGCTGATAAAGATAAAGAGAGAGGAAAGGCCCGATAGTATAAAGAAAGTGATCATATCACTTTTTTGTTTTTTAATATTGTTTTTTGCTATAAAGAAAAATCTGTACATTTTTCTTTCCTTTCAAATCTATGGTAATGATGATTACCAGCCCATATCCTGAAGGAAATTCTTCAGATTCTGGTGGCGCTTTTTTGCTATTTCCAGATTTGGGTTTGACTCATCTTTGTAGTCACCTGCGTAGGGACCAAGGTCAATCTCGTCACTTATGACGCCGTCGGACAAATAGATTATCCTGTTGCCGCGTTCAGCAGCTTTGATGGTGTGGGTTACCATGACAATGCTCTGGCCTTCGTTATTAAGGTTTGACAGGATGTTAAGGACGTTTTCAGTGTTCTGAGAGTTAAGGGCTCCAGTTGGCTCATCAGCGAAAAGAACTTCAGGAGAGTTGATAACACCTCTTACAACTGCCACACGCTGCTGTTGTCCGCCAGACATCTGGGTTGGGAATTTCCTAAAGTCATTTTCCTCGATCTCTACGCTTTGAAGGAGCTTCTTAGCCCTTTCTGCAAGTTCTTTCCTGTCAGTGGCCTTTAAAAGTCCGCAGACCATTACGTTATCAAGAGCACTCATGCTGTCATTTAAATAGTTTTGCTGAAAGACAAATCCCACGTGGCTACGCCTGAACAGGGCAAGTTTGTCGTTACTAAAAGTGGAGATTTCAGTTTCTTTTTCTCCATCTGCATGATATGTGATCGTGCCCATGCTGGGTCTGTCCATACCGGAAAGGGCGTACAAAAGAGTGCTCTTACCAGAGCCTGAGTTACCCATTATTACAGTGAAATCTCCTTTATAGATGGAGAGATTTAAGTTCTTTAAAACATGCTGCTGTACAGTGCCATTAGAAAATGTCTTAGACAAATCTCTTGCAATTAGTATAGTTTCTTTTTGAAGACTCATTATTTGTTCACCTTTACGCCCATTCCGTCAGTTATTTCTTCGGAGTCTCTCCAAACTACAAGACTTCCCTCGGTAAGGCCATCTTTTATCTCTACCATGTCGTCATTTCTGATGCCGCACTCAACAAACTTTTTGGTGGCCTTTCCGTCATTAGCAACAAAAACATAGCTGCCTTCCTCATCCTCACTGAGAGCTTCAAGTGGGATTCGCAAAACTTCTGAAAGGCTTGCTGTATTTATTTTTGCTTTGGCTTCAAGTCCAAGGATAATGGAGTCATCTGGCTTATCCAATGTGATCTCAACACCGATACCTGTGCCGGTTCCTGAGTCCTTGGTCATTCTCTCAATCCTTGAAACTTTGCCGGTGTAGTCCTTGTTTTTGATATTAACAGAGACCGTCTGGCCTTTTTCAATATTCACTATATCATACTTATTTACACTGGCTTTAATAACAACATCAGATAATGACTTAAGTGTAAGAAGCTTGGCTCCGCAATAAACTTCGCTTCCCTCAGCTGCATCAATTTCAGTAACTATTCCCTCAAAGTCAGCCCTGATGCCTTCTTTTGCAGCAGCATAATAGGAGAGCTTTTCACTATTTGTAAGTTCGTTTGCTTCCTTTATGGCTGTGAGTCTTTCTTTTTCGCCCTTGGTCATGATGCCGCCCACTGTGCTGGCTTTCTGACTTGTCATTTCGGATTTGTATTCCTTAAGGTCAGTGAGCGTAAGCTTTAAAGAATCAAGCTCTTCCTGCATCCTTACTATTTCAGGTGCATATTGCTGCTCGTAAGCATTGGTCTGAATGAGCTTCTGGAGGTTTTCATACTCGTCAGAGTCTGGTTCATCTGACCATTCAATGAGAGATACCTGAAGCTTTGCTCCAAAGTCTGCAAGAGATGCTTTCTTTTCCATAAGGCTGTTCTGAGTTTTTGTGATCTGAGCCTCGGTATCAGCTATCTGCTGATTTAAGACTTCAAGATTTGTCTTAGCTTCGTTATATAATCCGGCGGTTCTTCCAGATGACTGCATGGAGCCTTCGAAGCTACCAAGATCTGCCTTTGCAGTAAGGTTTGCCATTGTCTCAAGCTTTTCCAGATCTTCTTCGTCATAGGAGATCAAAAGATCTCCCTTTTTTACGAAGTCGCCTTCCTTTATGTGGACCTTACCTATCTTAGCATCAATATCACTGTAGTAGAGCTTATCTGTGTCACTCTCAACAGTTCCGTTTACCTCTACGATACTTTCAAGAGATCCCTTGTCAGCCTGATAAGCATTCACTGACATTGCAGCATTTGAACTGATCGATACACCTCCTATGGCAGCGGCTGCAACTAAAGCAGAAGATATCAATATTATTTTCTTTTTACCCTTTATCATTTCAATCATGTTTTTTCCCCTTTACTTAATCGTTTACGTTTACTTCTGACCATACTTTACTGCAACAGACTTTATAAGTCTTAAGTTGTCTCTTGTGTAATTATTAATTGATTCTTAACTGCGGTTAAGAAAGAGGTTGAATTATTAAAAAAAGTATTGTACAATCCATAAGCGCATTAAACGACAGTTCATTTGTACCTTCCTGTCGCTAAACAAAACCAGGACTACATGGAATACTTATGTCTTTTTATGTAGCTCTGCAACTCGCAGAGTTTTTTTGTTGCCTTTTTTGGAGATTAACTGATGGAGAAGATCATTATCGACTGCGATCCGGGAATAGATGATTCCCTGGCCATAATGCTGGCACTTTCAAGTCCCGAGGTGGAAGTTATTGGCATCACCATTGTGGCAGGAAATTCACCTTCTGAGCTTGGATTTATGAACGCCAAAAGAGTTCTTAAATTCCTTGGAAGGCTGGACATTCCTGTATATGTGGGAGCTGATAGGCCAAGAGTAAGGAACTATGTAAACGCCCTTGATACCCACGGAGAAGATGGCCTTGGAGAGAGCTTTTTGCCAGAAGTTCCTGATCAGGCGATTCCTAAGGAGTCTGCTGTAGAGTTTATGAAAAAGTCCCTGAGAGGGGGAGATGTTTCAGTGATAGCACTGGGACCACTTACGAACCTGGCAGAGCTTATTGATAGTGATATAGACTCTTTCCTATCCATTAAAAGGCTTGTGTCCATGGGCGGTAATTTTAGGAGCCATGGAAATTGCTCACCGGTTGCAGAGTACAACTATTGGGAAGACCCTGACAGCGCAAAAGTGGTATTTGATGCCATGTATGAAGCTGGGCGGGAGATTGAGATGGTTGGCCTTGATGTTACCAGGAAGATCGTGCTTACCCCAGAAAACCTTGATGACATGAAAAGAGAAAATCCCGTGGTTGGTGATTTCGTTGAAAGGATCACGAAGTTTTACTTTAAGTTCCACTGGGAATGGGAGCATATAAGAGGCTGTGTTATCAACGACCCTCTGGCAGTAGCCCAGTTTATAAAGCCTACGATCCTGTCAGGAATAGAAGCTTTTACGGAGGTTGATACCTTGGGAATATCCATGGGACAGACAGTCGTGGATTCCATGGGCTTTTATAGAAAGCACAGCAATGCACTTGTATATACCACTGTAGATGAGAAAGCGTTTTGGGATTTGTTTTTGCCAAGAATTTTAGGAATTAAAGGAGAAAGAAATGAGTAACAACGTAAAGAAACTGACATTTATAGCTCTTTCTGTAACTATCAATATTGTAGGAAGCAAGATCGCACTGCTTCTTAGCCTTCCAATCTTTTTAGACAGCATAGGAACAATGCTTGCAGGAATAGTTCTTGGTCCTGTTGCAGGCGGCCTTACAGCACTTGTTGGCGGCCTTATAAACGGAGCACTTGGAGATATTTACGCCATCTACTTTTCAATAAGCGGAGTTTTGATGGGAGTTATCGCAGGCCTTGTTTTCCATGATAAAAAGAATTCTATTCCTTCTCTTTTCTGGAAATGTCTTATAGTTACACTGCCTGCGTCAGCTCTTTCAGCATGCATTGAGACCTTCCTCTTTGGAGGTATCACATCAGCAGTAGTGACAACCTTTATAATCCAGGCTCTTTCACAGACTGCGCTCAAGCTCTTTGGCGGAGCGTTCCTTACCCAGGCTATAACAGATTATGTGGATAAGCTTATTGCCATCATACTTGTAGTTGCAAGCATGAGGAGCCTTCCTTATGAACTTACTCATTTTGAGGAAAAAGAAAAGCAGGAAACAGCAGAAGTTACCAGATAAAATTGGACTTAAGCTGCTCGCCGTTATCAATAAGAAGGTCCTGACCGGTCATGCTCTTATTGATATTAGTAAGATAATAGGAAAGATCAGCAATTTCTTCTGCTAATGCCCACTTATTAAGCAGTGTCTCATCGTGGCACTTCTTCATAAGATCTGGATCATCCATGATATGGGCATTAAGGGGCGTATAAACACCACCGGCAGAAATGCTGTTAGAAGTAGCACCGTACTTAGCCAGCCTGAGTGCGGTGTTTTTCATATATGTAACAACTCCGCCTTTGCTGGCAGCGTATTCTGGAAATTCTGCGCCATTAGATGCACTTGAGGACGCCATAAAAAGAACGGAGCGGATCTGATCCTGAAATGCATACTTTTCCGTAACTCTGATAGTGGCCTTTAGATTTACATCGATGACATCTGGCCCCTCCTGGATTCCCGCATTATTGATAAGTACGTTTATCCCATCAATTTCTGGAAGATTTCCATTAATATCAGCGACAATATGCCTGTAGGAAGGCGCACTAAATCCTGCCTCCTTAACATCAAAGCCAATGACTTCATGACCCATCTCTATGTATTTCTTTGCGCATGCAAGCCCAATACCCTGACTTGCTCCAGTGATCAATATTTTCATGCCTATAGTATAGCATAGTTTATTATCACTTACAGTTTACAAAACCTTTAGATATAGGTGCATAACATGTTGTAAAATAGATATATACGTTTTATTGATAGGAGGGAATGATATGTGGGCTTATGAGACAAGCTTTTATCAGATTTATACACTGGGCTTTTGCGGAGCACCCTTTGAAAATGATGGGAAGTTAGAGCACAGGATACTTAAGGTTATAGACTGGATACCACACCTTAAGAAGCTGGGAGTGGGAGCAGTTTTGTTTAATCCAGTATTTGAGTCAGATACCCATGGGTATAACACCAGGGACTACAGGATGATCGACGTAAGACTTGGAACTAACGAGGATTTTAAGAAAGTCTGCAATGCTCTTCATAAAGAGGGAATAAAGATTGTTCTTGACGGCGTATTTAATCATGCTGGAAGAGGGTTTTTTGGCTTCAAGGACGTCCTTGAGAAAAAGTGGGATTCTCCTTACAAGGACTGGTTCAATATAAGCTTTGATGGAAACAGCAATTATAATGACGGTCTGTGGTATGAGGGCTGGGAAGGAAACTACGACCTGGTAAAACTTAATCTGCGAAATCCGGCTGTAACAGACTATCTTCTTGAGAGCGTTAAGTTCTGGATCGATGAGTTTGGAATTGACGGCCTTAGGCTTGATGTTGCTTACTGCGTGGATACTGACTTCCTTAAGAGATTAAGGTATGAGACAGGCAATTGGAAGGAAGATTTCTTCCTCATGGGAGAGATGATAGGCGGAGACTATAACAGGATCATGGGAGATGACACCTGTCATTCTGCCACTAACTATGAGTGCTACAAGGGAATGTTCTCAGCCCTTAACAGCATGAACCTCTTTGAGATAATCCATTCTCTGCTCCGTCAGTTTGGACCTGAGAACTGGACTCTGTACAAAGGAAAGCACCTGTTATCTTTTGTGGACAACCATGATGTATCAAGGATCGCAAGCACTTTAAACAATCCTGCCCATCTTAAGCTGATCTATACCCTTATGTTTGGTATGCCTGGCATTCCAACTATCTACTACGGAAGTGAGTGGGGAGAAAAAGCAGATAAGTCACAGGGTGACCCTGCACTAAGACCATGCTTTGAAAAGCCACAGTGGAATGAGCTTACAGACCATGTAGCTGCCCTTTGCAAGGCTCAAGGTGGTGCAGAAGCACTTAACTATGGAGGATTTAAGTCTTTGGTCCTTACCAACAGGCAGTGCATCTTTGAAAGAGAAAGCGCAAACGACAGGGTAATGGTTGTTGTTAATGCTGATGAAAATCCATATCACGCGCATTTTGATGCCAGGGCAGGAAGGGCAAAAGACCTTATAACAGGAGCCGAGATTGACTTTGGAGGAGGCCTTGAGATACCAGGATACACTTCATATATCCTAAGGCCATTCTAAAGCCTCCGATATAGACTTTTGGTACCTGACCTGTAGCTATAGCAAGAATTCATTGTTTTTATATGGGATACCGCATTATTCTATGAGTTTTTGATGACCTGATGACATAGAATATAGTTATTCAGATCATGGAGGGACATAGAGTGAAGATCTATTTTGACAAGCTTTACAAAGACGACAGAATAAAAGAATTATGTGGTATATGCGTTCCATTCAAGAAAGGAGCGCTTACAAAGGATGCCATAGACACCGTGACAATCCTTGATGTGGACAGGAAAGTTCCTTCTCAGACACATATTACTTCCACATGGGAAGACGGATCAGTTCGCTATATCTATACGCACTTTCTGGCTGACCTGCCAGGCAATGCAAAAAAAGAGCTCCTTATGACTTTTAAGGGTGATGAGGATTACGCTCTGGCGATGGCGTCAGCTGATCATGAAGATATTGCAGTAATAAGTGAAAAAGAAGATAGCGGCTGTATCTTTATTGACAACGGACCTCTTAAGCTGTCTGTGAAAAATGGATCTTGTGACCTTTTTGAGACCTTTGTTTATGGTGAAAAGACCTTTTCAAAAAATCAGTTTATCGGGCCATATGTGACCATAGGTGGAGAGAAGCTGACAACCTTTTTTGATGAATGGAAGCTGACAAAAAAAGGCCCTGTTTTGACAATACTTCAGGGAAAAGGAAGATGCACAGGAAGTAAAAATACTTTTTCCGGAGAAGGAATAAAGTTTGAGATGCGTATCCTGATAACAGCAGGAAAGCCCTGGCTTGATATGGGATTTCGCTTTATCAATGCCACTGACGGTGATATAAAACCGGATGATATTGTATTTGCTGTTAAGGGATTTGGAAGCGACGACATCTCTTTGGAAAGCCCTGAGTATGTAAGTGAAGCAGTAGACTCTACTGGCTGCGGAGATACGAAAAAAACAGACGTTGCAGGTGATATTGTTAAGACAACAGGCACCAAAGATCTCAAAACTTATGACTTTTTGGAAGCTGAGGCAGGTAAGAGCCCACGAACAATTGTGGCTACTTCCAATTACAGAACCGACTTTACCATTAGTAAAGCAGGCGGTATGCTGGATAGTACCATAACAGCTGAAATTTTGCAAAAGCAGGCCAATGAGCACTTTGCGGAGG